>NZ_MEGA01000050.1:0-5728 GCF_001725695.1 Microbacterium sp. SCN 71-21 | reverse complement strand
GCCCAGGTGTCGGTGCACGTCGACGACCTCGACCGCGGCAGCGCGGTGCTCGTCGGTGACGACTACGTGAGCCTGCCGATCGCGGGGCTCGGCGTCGTGCCTCTTCTGGTGGAGGTGGCGGCGCAGATCGACCAGAACCGCCTCGACCCTTACGAGGTGGTCGACCGCACGAGCCTCCCCGCGGTCGCGGGGCCGGGAACCTGGCAGCATCTCGCCGCGCCGTCGCTGCCTGTCGTCGACCTCGCGGTGCTGGCGGCATCCACCGGCGACGCCCTCGCGGCGAACGCGCTGCTCGCCCGCATCGGACTCCCCGCCGTGCGGGTGCGGCTCGAGCAGCTCGGGCTGTCGCGCTCGGCCATGATGGACGCCTTCCGCGACCGGCGCGGCCCCGACGACGCCCCGCACGTCGCGCTCGGCGCGACCCGCGAGTACGCGCGGCTGTTCGCCGACCTCGTGAACTCCCGCGTCGTGACACCCGCCGTCAGTGCGCAGGTGTCGGAGTGGCTGAGCCATGGACACGACCTGAGCCTCGTGGCATCCGTCACCGGGCTCGACCCGTTCGCTCACGAGGGCGACGAGCATGGTCTGCTGTTCCTGAACAAGACCGGCCGGGGCGACGGCGTGCGCGCCGAGGCGGGGGTGCTCGCCGGTCCCCGCGCGGGGGTGTCCTACGCGCTGACGGTCTGCTTCGACGACCTGTCGATCGCGCACCGGCTGCGGGCGCACGACGCGTTCCGGGTGCTCGGGCTCGAGCTCATGGAGTACGTGTTCTGACCACTTCGTGGCGGATGCCGCGGCCCACGCCGCGCCCGCCTCAGAAGACGATCGTCTGGTTGCCGTGGCGGATCACGCGGTCCTGCGCGTGCCACAGCACCGCGCGGGAGAGCACGGCGCGCTCGACGTCGGCGCCGTGGCGCTGCAGGTCGGTGCGGGTGTCGGCGTGGGTGACGCGCACGACGTCCTGCTCGATGATCGGCCCCTCGTCGAGGTCCTCGGTCACGTAGTGCGAGGTCGCGCCGATGAGCTTCACACCGCGCTCCTTGGCCTTGCGGTACGGGTCGGCGCCGATGAAGGCGGGGAGGAACGAGTGGTGGATGTTGATGACCGGCACCCCGAGCTCGGCGAGGAAGTCGCCCGACAGGATCTGCATGTAGCGGGCGAGCACGACGAAGTCGACGTTGCCCTTCAGTAGCTTCAGGATCTCGGCCTCGGCCGCCGACTTGTCGGCGCCCTGCGAGGGCACGTGGAAGAACGGCACCCCGAACGAGCGCACGTCGTCGGCCGTGTTGGTGTGGTTCGAGACGACCATCGGGATCGACACCGGCAGCTCGCCGCGGCGGTGACGCCACAGCAGGTCGAGCAGGCAGTGGTCGGAGGTCGACGCGAGGATCGCCATGCGCTTCGGGATCGACTGGTCGGTCAGCCGCCACTCCATCGCGTAGGGGGCGAGGGTCTCTGCGAGGTCCTCCTCGATGCTCGGCAGCGCCGCCGTCAGGTTCGGCCGGTGGAACACCACCCGCTGGAAGAACGCCCCGCCCTGCGGGTTGTCGGAGTACTGATCGAGGGAGACGATGTTGCCCTCGTGGCGGGTGATGAGCGCCGTGATGGCCGCCACGACCCCGGCCTTGTCCGGCCCGTACACGATGAGGCACGCGTGGTCGCGGGACGTGCGGATGGGGGCGGTGAGAGGGCCGGTCACACCCGTCAGTCTAGGAGCGCCAGGCCTCGGGCTCGGCGCTGTGCGGGCGGTGAGAGGGCGCGGATGCCGCGGGCCGCGGCATCCGACTCACTACGCTGTCGTGCGTGACCCCCGACGCGGAGCCCGCTGCGCTCGCCCATCCCGCCGCCGGTCGTGATGACCGGATCACGCTGCGCTTCCTCGCCACCCCCGGCGACACCGCCGCCGGCGGACGCTCGGTCGCCGCCGGCAGCGTCATGGAGTGGATCGACAAGGCCGCCTATGCGTGTGCGGTCGGCTGGGCCGGCGGCTACTGCGTCACCGCGTACGTCGGCAACATGCGCCACCGGCGTCCGATCCCGCCGGGCAGTCTCATCGAGGTGAGCGCCCGCATCGTGCACACCGGCACCACGAGCATGCACATCGTCGCCACGGTCGCCTCGGCCGACGTGAGCACCCGCGAGTACACCCCGGCGACCACGTGCATCCTGGTCTTCGTCGCGAAGGGTGCCGACGGCCGGCCGGCCCCCGTGGCGGCGTGGAGCCCCGTGTCGGCTGCCGACGCCGAGCTGCAGCGCCTCGCGCTCGACCGCATCGCCTCGCGCACCGAGATCAAGTCGCTCATGCTCGACGAGGAATACACGGATGCCTCGGCCGCCCCCCGCACGACGCTGCGTTTCCTCGTGCCGCCCGGCGTCGTCAACTGGGGAGGCAAAGCCCACGGCGGCACGGTGATGCGGTGGATGGACGAGGCCGCCTACGCGGTCACCGCGGCATGGGTGCGCGACGGCGCCGAGGCCAGCGCCGCGGTCGGGGCCTACTCGGGCGGCATCCACTTCTTCACGCCGATCTCGATCGGCGACCTCGTCGAGATCGACGCCCGCATCGTCTACACCAGCGCGCGCAGCGCGCACGTCGTCAGCCGCGTGCTCACCGGCGACCCGCGCACGCCCCACGAGCGACGCCTCGCGACGCTCTGCATGAGCGTGTTCGTCGTGCCCTCACCGGACGGCGAGGCGCTTCCGGTGCCGCAGTGGCTGCCCGAGCTCGCCGAGGACGTGCGCCTGCACACCCACGCGCGACGCATCCTCGAGCTGCGCGAGCGCATCGAGCCGATCCCGGCGGGGCTCACCCTCGAGGCGTGAGGCCATGACAGAGACGGTGTTCGGTCGCGTGACCCGGCTGCTCGCGGCGTTCGACGAGGACGAGCCGTCGCTGCCGGTCGCGGTGCTCGCCGTGCGCGCGGACATCCCGCTCTCGACCGCGCACCGACTGGTCGCCTCCCTCGTCGCCGAAGGATGGCTCGTCGCCGTCGGCGAGGCGCGTTACGCCATCGGCACGCGGCTGTGGGAGCTCGGCGAGCTGTCGCCGGTCGCCGTGCGGCTGCGGGAGGTCGCGCTGCCCCACATGGTGCGCCTCTACGAGGCGACGGGGGAGAACGTGCACCTCGCGGTGCTCGACGTCGACGTGCCGCCCGAGCGGGCCGAGATCGTGTTCGCCGGACGCATCACCGGACGCGCCTCGGTGCCCACGCTCGGCCGGGAGGGCGGGCGGCATCCGCTGCATACGACCGGGGTCGGCAAGGCCATCCTGCTGGGGCGCGACGAGGCGTGGCTCGACCGCTACCTGGCGGTGCCCCTGCTGCCCGAGACGTCCCGGTCGATCACCGACCCCGAGGCGCTGCGCGCCGACCTCGCGCGGGCCCGCGCACGCGGGTGGGCGTCGACCCACGGGGAGATGACGCTCGGCAACATCTCGGTCGCGGCGCCGCTCGCACCCCTCACCGGGCTGCCCCCCGCCGCGATCGGGGTGGTCGCGCACGCGGGCGACGCCCTCGAGAAGCGCCTTGCGCCGATGGTGACGCAGGCGGCGCGAGAGCTGTCGCGAGCGCTCCGCCCCGACGCATGATTCTCACTCACTGAGAACGTCTCCTCGGCGCGCGAGCGCGCGGTGCGACGCTGGCATCCCCACGGATCGTCGAAGGAGACACCATGACGAGCGAACGCACCGCGGCGGCGCCCGAATCGCTGCTCGCGGCCCCCGACCAGGCCACCCAGGCGGCCATCACCGCCGAGATCACAGCCCTCCACGCCGAGTGGGATGCGCGCGAGGCCGCCGGCGAGCACGTGCCCGCCACCCTGTACGACTTCCCGCCCTACCGGTCGAGTGTGCTGCGGCATCCGACCAAGAACCCGAAGCTCGTCGACCCCGAGACCATCGAGCTGTTCTCCCCGGCCTTCGGCCAGCGGGATGTCGCGGCGATCGAGTCCGACCTCACCCTGCAGCACGCGGGCGAGCCCCTCGGTGAGCGCATCACCGTGCACGGCCGGGTGCTGGACTCCTGGGGGCGCCCCGTGCGCAACCAGCTCGTCGAGATCTGGCAGGCCAACGCCGCGGGTCGCTACATCCACCAGCGCGACCAGCACCCCGCGCCGCTCGACCCCAACTTCACCGGCGCCGGCCGCATCGTCACCGACGACGACGGCGCCTACCGCTTCACGACCATCAAGCCCGGGCCGTACCCGTGGAAGAACCACGTGAACGCGTGGCGGCCCGCCCACATCCACTTCTCGGTCTTCGGCAACGCGTTCACCCAGCGCATCGTGACGCAGATGTACTTCCCCGGCGACCCGCTGTTCGCGCTCGACCCGATCTACAACACGATCCGTCGCGCGAAGGACCGTGAGGCGCTCATCAGCGTCTACGACCACGACCTCACCGTGCCGGAGTTCTCGATGGGCTACCGCTTCGACATCGTCGTGGACGGCCCCGACGCCACCTGGACCGAGCAGGAGGAGCACTGATGCCCACCCCGCCCCGCACCCTCGACGCCACCGCCGGGCAGACCGTCGGCCCGTTCTTCGCCTACGGCACCGAGTACCCGCGCATGCACCAGGTCGCCTTCCCGCACTCGCCGGGCGCGATCGTCGTCTCCGGAACCGTCTACGACGGCGCCGGCAACCCCATCCCCGACTCGATGGTCGAGATCTTCGGCGCCGACACCGACGGCACCGTGCCGCGGGCGCGCGGGGCGTTCCGTCGCGACGACCACACGTTCACCGGCTTCGGCCGCGCGTTCACGACCGACGAGGGCCACTTCGAGTTCTGGACCCGCAACCCCGGCGCCGAGCCCGGACGCGCCCCCTTCCTCGCGGTGATCGTCTACGCGCGGGGCCTTCCGAACAAGCTCCACACCCGCCTCTACCTGCCCGACGACGAGGCCGCGCTCGCCGCCGACCCGCTGCTGGCGTCGCTGAGCCCGGCCGAGCGCGCTACTCTCATCGCGACGCGCACGCCCGGCGGCGATCTGCATCACGACATCCATCTGCAGGGCGATGAGGAGACCGTGTTCCTTGCCTTCTGATCCCCCCGTCTTCGATGTCGGCCTGCTCTCCCCGGTGACCGTCGGCGCCGACGCGATCGTGTCGGATGCCGCGGTGCTCGCCGCCCTCGTCGACGTCGAGGTCGCTCTCACCCGCGCCTGGGGGGCCGTCGGATCCGTCCCCGCCGACGTGGTCGACGCGGTCGCCGCGGCGATCGCCGACGTGCCCGTGGGTGCCGCCGACCTCGCGCGTCGCGCGGTGTCGGGCGGAAACCCGGTGATCCCGCTCGTCGGCGACCTGCGGGCCGCCGTCGCGCCCGCCGACCGCGGGTGGGTGCACCGCGGCGCGACCAGCCAGGACATCGTCGACACCGCGCTCGCGCTCGTCGCGCGCCGCGCGGGGGAGCAGATCGACCTCGACCTGCGGGCGACCGCCCGTTCCCTCGCGGCCCTCGCCCGCGCCCACCGCGACGTGCCCGCCGCGGCCCGCACGCTCACCCAGCACGCCGTGCCGACGACGCTCGGCGCCCGGTTCGCGTCGTGGCTGCGCGGTGTGCGCGCGGCGCGCGCCGATCTCGCCGCGGCGCTCGCCGCCCTGCCCGCGCAGCTCGGCGGCGCCGGCGGCACCCTCGCGTCCGCGGTCGTGCTCAGTGATCCCGCGACGGCCCGCGAGCTGCCCGCCGCCTTCGCCGCGCAGCTCGCTCTCGCCGCTCCCGCCGCCCCCTGGC
>NZ_MEGA01000049.1:0-15990 GCF_001725695.1 Microbacterium sp. SCN 71-21 | reverse complement strand
CGTGCTCGGCACCGCGCGCTCCACCGCATCGACACTCCCCATGATGGGAATGTCCGTTCCCGGGATATGGTCAGCGATCTTCCCGTGAGGAACGCACGCACCGACGACGAGGTATCCAGCCGATGCTGATCGTTCGAGTTCCCGTGCAATCTGCGCGACCGAGTCGACGGACCCGACGAGAAGCACGCGAGCCGACCACCGACCGTGCTCCCGTTGAGCAATGAGCCACTGGCGCCACAGCCACCGTTCGAACATCAACACCACGACACCCACAGGCAGGCTGATGAGCAGGAACCCTCGGGCGAGGTCGACCTTCGCGAGGAAGGCCACGATCGCGATTGCGCCGAACACCCGCAGGCTCGAATCCACGACCCGCACGTACTCGGTCGTGCCGGTGCCGATGACCCGATAGCTACGCGAGTCAGACCATGCGAGTGCACCCATCCACAGGAGGATCAGAGCGATCGAGAACGCCCAGTAGGAGACGGGGTCGAGCTGAGTCTGCTCGCCGAGGGCAAGCTGGACGTCGCCGAAACCGAACCACGCGATCTGCGTTCCGAAGACCACCCAGACCAACACCAGAAGGTCAGATATCGCGAGCCTGCGCTGATAAGCCGTCCGCCACGATGGGGTCAGCCGCGTCGGATTCGATCGCTCACGGTTCGGGCCAGCTGCGCTCCGCGCGGCCGACGCGTCGTCATTTGCATTCTGAGCGGTCAGCTCTGCCTCCACGCTGGATGTCACGTCAACCTCCCCGTCGGCTGAGTTGAGGTGGCGAACCTCGGAATCCGCCGGTGAGCACCTTACCGTCGGCTTGTGTCGCACATGTGTCGGGTACGGGGCCACGCACGCGCGGTCGCGCAACACATCGTCCTCGCGCCTCGATCATCAACATCCATGTGAGCCGGCGGACCGCTCTGCGGGAGCCGGACGACCTCTCAGTCACCCTCACGCGGAGCGGTCGGCACGGCTCGACGCCCCTGCTTTCGTCGCGCGCGCTTCGCTGAGGCGGACGTCGATCCATATCCGCCATATCCATAGCTGTAGCCGTAGCCATAGCCATAGCCATATGCGTCCGGCCCACGCACCGGAACCATGGACAGGACGATACCGCCCACCTTTGCGCCGACGGTCTCAAGAGCGTCGAGCGCTGCACCGAGCTGACCCTTCGTCGTTCGACCCGCGGACACCACCACAATCGCCGCGGACGCGACCTTCGAGAGAACCGCAGCGTCCGTCACGGGAAGGAGCGGCGGAGCATCGAGGATGACGATGTCGAACTCACGTGAAAGAACGTCGAGCAACTGCGACATCTGCGCTGACCCCAGCAGTTCGCTCGGGTTCGGCGGGACCTTTCCGGCCGGCAGTACGTAAAGCGAACGCTGACCCCACGGAAGCATGACATCGGTCAATCGCGCCCGCCCGATGAGAACATCCGTCAGTCCAGCGCCACCCTCAACACCGAGATACTCCGCAACCTTCGGCTTGCGAAGGTCCGTGTCGATAAGCGCGACGCGTTTGCCTGCGTCAGCGAGCGCGATCGCCAAGTTCACCGACGTCGTCGACTTGCCTTCGGACGGAAGGCTCGATGTGATGACGAAGACATGGCCGCCGTCCATCTCCAGGAACTGGAGATTCGTCCGCAGTGCGCGGAAGGATTCGGATCGCGCGTTGTGCGGATCCGCTTGCAAGATGATCGGTCGCTCCGCTGCTTTGGAGTCGAAGGGAATCGCGCCGATGATCGGGCGATCACTGACACTCTCGATATCGCGGATCGATCGGATCTTGTTGTCGAGCACCTGCCGCAGGACCGCGAAAATGATGCCGAGCGCAAGTCCGATGATCCCGCCGAGGACAAGGTTGAGGGGGACGTTCGGGCTGACGGGCGCGGTCGGCGGGGTCGCGGTCGTGGTCGTGGTCAGCTTCACCGGGCTCTCGCCCGACGTGCTGGACGGCTCGATCTCGGGAACGGTCTCCGTGAGGCTAGCGCTCACGGCGTTCGCGATCGCTGCGGCCTGCGCGGGATCCGGATCGGTTGCTGAGATCTGAATGAGCGTCGTATTGAGCGCGTTCGACGCGCTCACTTGCTTGCTCAACTCGTCGGGAGTCACGGAGAGCCGAAGCTTGTCGATGGTCTTCTGCAGGACCGTCTGCTGGGTGACGAGCTTCGTGTACGTCGTCACCCGCGCCTGCGTGAAGCTCGATCCCTGCTGGAGCTCCTGCACCGTGTTGCCCTGCTGAGTCGACACGAACACCGTCGCCTCGGCCTGGTACATGGGTGTCCGCGTGAGTGAGTAGCCCGCGGCCGCCCCCAGCCCAATGAGGGTGATGGCGACGATGACGAGCCAGTTCTTTCGCAGAACTCTGATGTAGTCGCTGAGCTCCATGGCGCCTTTCCCCGGTGATACGGGCTTCATCCTGCCACAACGCATGTTTCTGACTGGTGACCGCGACGCAACGAACGTGCGCCGGTACTCTGGCCGCGTGACCGACCCGCTCACCGACGAACCCTCCCCCGTGAGCACACGTCGCGCGACCCGACACCAATGGGGCTTGCGCGTGCTCGGCGTCTCGCTGTCGGCGCTGGCACTCGCGATCCTCATCTCGGCCACCGCGCTCAGCGCCACTGACCTTGCGACCGGCACCCTCATCGCCGACGTCGCGGTGCTCGCCGCGATGGCGACGGGAGTGGTCGTCGGCTTCGTCTACGGGGCGCCCCGGGGCATCCTTCGATTCCGTTCGCGAGACCTGCTCTACGGCGTCGTCATCGGACTCGCCCTGCGCCTCGTGCAAGGCCTCGTCGCCCAGGCGACACAAGGAGGAGCGGTCGCCTGGCCCACCGCCACCCTCGATCTGCAGTGGGTCGTGTTCGGCGCCCTCGTTCCGGTCGTCGTCTCACCCCTTCTCGAGGAGCTCTTCTTCCGAGGGGTGCTGCTGCTCTCCGCCGACACGGTGTTCCGACGCCTCACGGGCAGCCGCGTGCTTGCGGGCATCGCGGCGACCCTCGTGAGCAGTGCACTGTTCGTCCTCGCCCACGGTCTGACGTCGACGCTCGACGTCAGCGCCATCGTCTCGCTGGGCGCCGTGGCGCTCGTCACCGGCACGATCGTTCTCGTGCAGCGACGACTGTGGACCGCCATCGTCGTTCACGCAGTGTTCAACGTCACATTCGTCATCTTGCAGCTCGCAGGGTCCCTCGGCACCGCGGGGGCACCGGCGCTGTCGTGACAGCGGATGCCTCCCGCTTAGGGTGATCGCATGACCGCCGCCCGTGCACGCCGCCGCTCTCGCCACGCGCGCCGCTGGGCGATCTACGCCTGCTGGGGCGTGCTCGCCGTCGCCGTCGCCGTCGGAACATGGGTCGGCGTGCGTGGAGCCCTGGCCGCACAGCATCTACTCGAGGCGAAGTCACTCGCGAGCACCGTGCAGTCGAGCATCTCGAAAGACCCTGCCGGAGCACGTGCAGCTCTGTCGCAGCTCGAGGCCGACGCCAGCGAGGCCCGCACCCTCACCAGCGACCCGATCTGGTCGGCGGCGTCCCACCTGCCCTGGATCGGCCCCCAATTGCACGCCGTATCCACGCTCGCGACCGCACTGCATGCGACGTCGACCGACGTGATCGAGCCGCTCGTGTCGGCGACCGACAATCTCAACCTCTCGCTGTTCACCCCGAAGGACGGCGCCATCGACCTGACGCCCGTCGCGGCGCTCGCGCAGCCGTCTGCAGGCGCGGCGACCGCCGCGGCCCAGGCGAGCGCCGAGGTCAACAGCCTCGACCGTTCGGCACTCCTGCCCGCTCTGCGCGCACCCGTGACCGAGGCATCCGATCTGCTCAGCACTGTCGCCGAGGGCACCGACGCCCTGCGACGCACGACCGCGCTGTTGCCGGCGATGCTCGGAGCGGACGGCCCGCGCAACTATCTGCTGATGTTCCAGAATCCGGCCGAGCTGCGCACGCTCGGCGGCATCGCGGGCGCACTCGCCCTGGTGCACACCGATCACGGCAAGATCACCTTCACCGTCGAGGACATCCAGAAGGTGCTGCCGAACACCGGTGAGCCCGTGACGACACTCGATGCCGCCACGCTGGCGCTCTTCAGCGAGAAGCCGGCGACCTACTACCAGAACGTCACCTCGGTGCCCGACTTCGCGACGGCCGCGCAGCTGCTGCAGGACTTCTGGAAGCGCACCCAGAGCACACCGATCGACGGAGTGATCAGCGCAGACCCGGTGGCACTCAGCTACCTGCTGAGCGCGACCGGTCCGCTTTCGCTGCGCACCGGGGACACCCTGAGTGCCGACAACGCCGTGCAGTTGCTGCTCAACGAGGTCTACCTGCGCTACGGCGCCGACACCCCCGCGAAGGCCAATGCGCAGCAGAACGCGTTCTTCGCGGTCGCGGCCACCGCCGTGTTCAACGCCCTCTCGTCGGGAAAGGGCGACCCCGCGAAGCTGATCGACGCGCTCGGACGGGCGGGCTCGGAGCGACGCCTGCTGATCGCGAGCAACCATCCGACTGAACAAGCCGTACTCGACGGCACCCTGCTGCAGGGCACGCTGCCCGAGGCATCCGACGACCAGACCCCGGTCGCGATGTATCTCATGGACACGGTCGGATCGAAAATCGACTACTACCTGCAGGTCGGTGCGGATGTCTCGTGGTGCGGCGCACCTGCGGTGAACACCCCTGGGACGGCGTCACTCAACGTCACACTCACGAGCACCGTGCCCGCCGACGGGGCGACCGCTCTCCCCTGGTACATCACCGGCGGCGGGGCCTTCGGAACAGCCCCCGGCATCGTCGGTGTCGCGGTGACGGTCTATCTACCATCCGGCATGCAGCTCGCGCAATCTGCTTCCACAAGCACCGGGGCACCGATCACAGTGTTCAGCGACCGGGGCCGAACGGTGCTGAGGTGGAACGAAAACCTGGCGCCGCAAGGGAAGTCGGCGGTCTCGATCCGGCTCGCCACCGACCACGCGAGCGCTCCGCTTTCGCTGGTGACGACTCCGACTATTTACCCAATCGAAACATCTGGGCTGGGAAATTCCTGCGGCTAGCCGCCATACTGGCTGTGCGGTGTCGATGGGGTTCCGCTAGCGGGGGTATCCGTGGGGGCATCAATCCATCGGGCAGTTCGGCTGGCGCTGCATCGCCGTGAGCTTCACATCCCCCGTCGCTCCCGATATCCACATTCAGACAGCCACCGAACAGGAACACCACATGACGCACAAGATCAAGCGGGCCCTCGCCATCACGGCGATGGCGCTGATGCTCGCGGTGGGTGGCGCTTTCGTCGCACAGCCCGCCTTCGCTGCGGGTTACTCGGGCACCCCGAGCGACCCGACTCCTACTCCCGAGAGCTTCCCTGCGGGAACGGTCATCCTCCCCGCCGGCACGGCGCCGACCCTGCCCGGCCCGGGCAGCTCGGCCACCTTCGTGCTCGGCGGCTACTCCGCCTACGAGGTCGTCACCTTCACCCTCACGGGTGAAGGCATCACGCCGGGCTCGCTCGCCACGATCGTCAAGTCGGTCGTCGGCACCGCCTCGGTCACCAAGAAGGCGAACTCGTCGGGCCAGATCCAGCTCACCGTCAGCATCCCCGTCGGCGCCAGCGGCTTCTCGCTCGGCGGCGGCAACCTGCCTGCCGTCACCGGCGGCGGAAGCAGCGGCACGACCACCAACCCCGGCAGCTCGCTCCCGCGCACGGGTGCGGACTCGACCATGCTGCTCACCCTCTGGGTGGCCGGCGGCGCTCTCGCCCTCGCGGGCGCGTCGATCGTGGTCGGCACGGCGGTTCGCCGCCAGCGCGCAACGGTCGCCAAGTAACTCCCCAATAGCGAAGGGGCCCCGGACACTGTCCGGGGCCCCTTCGTCGTTCTCGGCTTTCGAGGACCCCCATCCTCGGCGCCGACCCGGGCCGACTCAGACTGCGTGAATCGCGTACGCAGCCAGAGCGATGACCCCCAGTGCGAGAAGCACCATGAGCACATACGCGCTCCAGTGCACCCCCTGCCGCACCGGCGGACGGCGAGAACGTGACCGCGATCGCTTTGATGTGGGCACGCTCGAAAGCTAGCGGCCCCCAGTTACCAGCCGGTTACGCGGAGGGCACAGAGCTCTATGGCGTCGCCCGAGCCGGGGTTGCGACCTGCCTGCAGCGGGTCGGCGGGACGCGGCATCCGTCTACTGGCCGAGAACCTGCCACGGCGACCGCTCGTGATCGGTCTGCGACAGCGACGGGTCATCGCCCTGCGTCCACCACTTCGCGACGTACGGAGTCGAACCCACCTGCACCTTGTCACCGGCGTGATAGGCGACCGACGCCGACCAGGCCGCGTAGGTTCCGGGGGCGACGCTCGGCAACGCGTACGGGGTGTCGGTCGCCAGCACCGGTCCGACGAGCGTCCAGGCGCTCTCGGTCGCCGCGAGAGTCGGGTCATCCGGTTGGGGATTGCCCTGCGTCCAGTACTTCGCCACGTAGACGTTGCCGTGCCAGACGACCTTCACACCCACCGAGTAGGACTGGTCGGGCGACCAGATCGGGTACGGCGCCGTCGACGGGTCGTCGGAGGTCACCGGCGTCGGCACGCTCGACGCCGCCGGCGATGCGCTCGGCCGCTGCGTGAGCCCCGCCGACAGCACGGTCGCGAACGACTGCCCGCCCTGGTCGACACCGCTGCAGTCGGTCGAGACCACCTTCGGGTCGGGATAGTTCGGCCCGCAGGTGCGGTCGCGATTCAACGACCACATCGACATGCGGCCGATCGCCTTCGACACCGCGAACTCACTCAGCTTCTGCGCGTCGGCGATGGTGAAGACCTCGGATGTCACATCGTTCTGCCCGATCATCGGCGTGGACCCGATCAGGGCCCATGCACCGCCCTCGGGAAGGGTGATCTTGGCCGCGCTCCACAGCGCTTCGACCTGGTCATGCGTCGCGCTCAACGCGTCGATCGCGACCTGCCCCATCGTCGCACCGCCGAGGTCGACGTTGTAGTCCATCGTCATCGCGTTCACACCCGAGAGCGTCACGCCCGCAGCCAGCAGCGTGCGCACCGCCGCCTGACCATCGGAGGTGAGCCCCTGACGGCCCACCGGCAGCGTCACCCACACCTCGAGCGGCTGCCCCTTCGCCGCACGCTCCTTCTGCAGCGCGGCAACCGCCTGCGCCCGCCGCGTCGCGGCGGGCGCATCGGTGAGGGCGGCGCCCTCGATGTCGAGATCGATCGAGCCCACCTCGTAGCGGTCGATCACCGCCGCGTACGCCTTCTGCAGCGACGCCTCATCGGCGCACGCCGACGCGAGCTCGGTGTTCTTCTGACCGCCGAACGACACCATCGCGTCGCCCCCCTGGGAGCGCAGCTTCGCAAGACGGCGATCGAGGTCGAGAGCGGATGCCGCGGCATCCAATGTGTACGCGGCACCCCACGTGGGCACGCACTGATCCTTCGCCTGCGCGACGACGAACGCGAGCACGACCTCGCTCTCGGGGGCTCCCGTCTCGGTGACGAAGTCCTGCTGCCGGGTGGTGGTCACATCGACATACGGGGCGAACCATCCGGTCAACGCGGCGGGCGTCACCTGCGCCTGACGCAGCAGATACGGCACACCGAACGCACCGCCCGTGATGACCGCGGTGACGACGGCAAGCGCGAGCAGCACCCGCCACACGGACAACCGCTTGCCCTCGTGGCGGCTGGGACGGCGGGGGGCGCGCGCGGGAGCGGTGGTGGTGCCGGAACCGCTCGCGTCACCCGTGGGCTCGACGCTCACTCCGAACCCGGCCACAGGTCACGCTGGCGGGCGCGCTTCGCGCGCGGAACCTGCTGATCGGCGGCGTACTGCTGCGCGCGCTCGCGCGGCGGCACCGGAGCCCGACGGTCACCGTGGTAGCCGCGGTACTCGGGCTCGTCGGGCCACAGCGGGGTGCCCGTGGCCCGTTCGCGGGCGCGCGGCAGGATGCGATCCTGTCCCGGGTTCCAGTCGGCGGGCATCGACTGTCCGGGCTCGGGCACCGATGGCCACAGCGGGGCGTTCTGCCACGCCGCGTTCTCGAGGTCGCGCATCTGCGGGCGCGTGTAACCCTGCGGCCCGTTGGCACCCGGGGCGACCTCACGGCGGCGCGGCGGGTAGTTCTGCGCCGGCGGGGCGGCCGGGTAGCCCGCCGCCGGGTAGGCGGGCGGGTAGGGCGCAGCGCCGGGCGCGGCGGGGTAGCCGGGCTGCGCGGGGTAGCCCGACTGTGCGGGGTAACCCGACTGAGCCGGGTGGCCGTTCTGGGGGTAACCGGCGGGCGGGTTGCCGCTCGCCGGGGGCTGAGCGGGCTGGCCCGACTGCGCGGCATACCCCTGCGTGGGGTAGCCGCCCTGGGCGGGGCCGGCCTGCGCCGGGTAGCCGGGCTGCGCCGGGTAGCCCGGCTGCTGCGTGGGGAAGGCATTCGCGCCGGGCTGGCCCGCACCCGCCGGCGGCATGCCGGGGTAGGCGGGAGCGGGCGGGTAGGCGCCAGGCACCGAGGACGCGGCCGGAGCGGTGAACTGCTGCGCCGGCGGGTAGGGCTGCCCCTGAGGCGAGCCGGTGGCCGGGTAGGCGTCGCCCCGGGGGTCGAATGCCCCATGGGGCTGGCCCGACGGCGCACCGTACTGCGGAGCGAACGACGGCATCGGCGCCCCGGGGGGCACCGGCACCGCCTGCGCCCGGATCGGCGCCGCCTGCGGGTGCGACTGAGGGGCATAGACCGGCTGCGCGGGCGGCTGCGGCTGGGTGTAAGCGGGCTGGGTGTAGGACGGCTGAGCGGGTGCGGCCGGCTGCGCGTAGTTCGGCGGAGTCGTCGCCGCGTACGTCGGCTGCGTGGAGCCGGGCTGCGTGGGTTGCGCAAAGCCGGGCGCCGCGAACGGCTGTGCCCCGGCGCCGCTCGGCGGCGGCACAGGACGCGGCGGTGCGACGGGCATCTGCGGAGCGGACGCCTGCGGCGCCCCGGCACCCGCCGACGCCGCCGGCCGCTGCACCCACGGCTGCGGCTCCGGTCGCTCGTGCTGCGCGAAGAACGCCCGCTGGTGCTCCGTCACCTCGTGCAGTGCCTGCGCCTCGCCTTCGGCGTGCGCCGCGGCGGGGTGATACGGCCCCACGACGTGCACGTAGGGACTCGCCGTCTCGCGCGACGCGGGTGCCGGCTGCGAGGCGACGGATGCCGCGGCATCCACAATCTCGACCGGCGGCGGCATCGGGTTCTCCCGCTCCGCCGCGGCACGCGCGGCGTTGGAGCGCTCACGCTGAGCCGCACGCCACGCGGCCGCGCGCTCGGCGGGGCTCTCCGAGTGCGACCCGATCGGTGCGACAGGGATCTGCGTCTCGTCGCGCTCGTAATCGTCGGATGCCGCGGCGTGACGCGGCGACACGGGAGGAGTGATCCCGGCAGCGAACACGGGCACGGCAGGGGCCTCGGCGTCGACGAGCGCCGGGCGGGGCGCGGCATCCGATCGGTCGTCCTGCGCGACCGCCTGCAGCAGTTCCTCGACAGCCTCGACCCCGGCGAACTCGGCCGGCACCGTGACCGCACCGGTCGCATCGGCGGCGAACGCCGGCGCGGGCGCGGCATCCGGCTCGAGGACCGGGGGACGGTCGGAGACCATGCGGCCCTCTGCATCGACCACCGCGAGCTCCGCGTCGATCTCGACCACGGCGAACGGCGTTCCGGATGTCGGCGCGACCACCGGCGGTTCGGCGGCGGGCGCCGCGACCGGCGCCGCGGGGCGCGCCACGCGCGGCTCGGCGTCGATCACCGGCAGCTCGATCGTCTGCGTCGGCACGTGCTTCTTCTTCACGGGAGGAGTCGCCGCCGCGGACGCCGCCGGCACGGCGACAGGCGTGCGCCGGCGACGGCGCACGCGACCCTTGCGCCCCTCGGCGCCCGGCGGGGCAGGGCCGACCTCGAGCGCCTCGCGCCAGTCGAACTCCTCGACCGCCGCGGCCTGGCGCACACGCTTCGGCTTCTTCTCGACCCACATCCAGTCGGTCAAGCCGATCCACAGGTCGATGATCGAGTTGCGGATGCCGATGTACGCGAGGATCGCCCACGACGCGCACACCGCATTCACGACCGCGAAGGCGAAGTTGCCCCAGTTGTGGTTGACGAACGCGAGCCAGCCGACGTAGATCGAGAAGAACACGATCGCGTACGGCGCGACGATGTAGAGCAGCGGCGCACCGGTGCGGTCGGCGACCTTCGGGGTGCGGGCGAACGGGATCTTGCGCCCGGTCACCGCCTGCTCGATCGACTTGATGACGCCCGCGAGGTTCACCGGCAGCAGGATCAGGTTGAAGCCGTAGATGCGCACGACATCCATCGCCTTGTACCCGGTGTAGCGCAGGTCGAAGGCCATCGCGATGAAGTACGGGAGCGCGCCCGCCAGCACGAGCGGGCTCACCAGACGGTTGTCGTACGGGTAGGCCAGCAGGAAGACGAGGCCGAAGCTCGCCCACGCGATCGAGGCCATGTAGTTCACCCGGATCGCGAGCTCCATGGCC
Source organism: Microbacterium sp. SCN 71-21 (assembly GCF_001725695.1). Lineage (NCBI taxonomy): Bacteria > Bacillati > Actinomycetota > Actinomycetes > Micrococcales > Microbacteriaceae > Microbacterium > Microbacterium sp. SCN 71-21. The sequence continues at coordinate 5,465 of NZ_MEGA01000049.1, read as the reverse complement.
TTCATCGGATCGCCGGCCTTGCGGCGCTCCTTCGCGGTGCGCCAGAGCTTCGGCATGATCAGCAGGCCGCCGTTCGCCCACCGACGGCGCTGCACGATGAGCGAACCCCAGTCCGGCGGCGTCGCCGAATAGCTCAGCCGCTCGGGGTAGTTCACGAGCGACCAGCCGTGCTCCCCCAGATCGACGCTCGACTCGGTGTCCTCGATGACGGTGCGGTCCTGCACGTAACGGCGCACCTCGAAGCCGTTCTCGACATCGATCTGCATGATGTCGTCGAGAGCGTCCATACGGATGACGGCGTTCGCCCCCACCCAGAAGGTCGCGTTGTGGGCGGTCATGCCCTGGTGCAGGATGTGCTGCAGATCGGTGGTCGCGCCCGCCAGCCGCTCGATGCGCGTCGGCGCACCGCGGAACGACGAGTACGGCGTCTGCGTCACCGCGACCCGCTCGTTACCCGGCTGCTCGAGGAAGTAGACGAGGCGCAGGCAGTACTCGCGCAGCAGCAGCGAGTCGGCATCGAGAGTGAGCACGAAGTCGCAGTACGGGATGCTGACGGCGTTCGCCGCGCCCGCCGGAGCCGGCATGAGCAGCAGACCCTCGTCGGACTCCACCTCGAGGTAGCGGCCGCCGATGAGCCCGATGTACGAGTTCAGGTTCATCGCCTTGTTGGCCTCGGCCGACAGGTTCGCGTAGCGCTTGCGCTCGAACGCGCCGATCTCGACCGTGAAGATCCACGCCAGACGACGGTGCAGCTGCATCAGGCGCGCGAGCGGGATCTCCTCGCCACCCGCGAGCGCGGCGCGCAGGTTGAGCTCGGTCGCCTCGAGGTCGCCCGCGAGCCCCAGCAGGATCTCGTCGATGTAGAACGCGTCTACGTGGTCGTCGCGGTGCTCCTGCGCGGCCTGGTCGCGCAGCCAGGCGGCACCGAACCCGTACTCGATCGCGAGGCGCTCGATCGCGCCCTCGGGAAGCTCGCGCTCGTCACCCGCCACGAGCAGCTCGTGCTCGAGCGTCAGCAGCGCCTCGCCGAACCTCTCCCGCGGAACCCGGAGGCGCTCCATGATCTCTTCGGGGATGCCGCGGGTCTCCGTCAGACGCGCCAGCACATCCGGCTTCGTCGGATTCGGGCTGTCATCGATGAGAAGCACGATGCGCTGCGACGGGTACTCCTGCAGCGCCGCCGACCAGATCGTCTTGCGGATGACATCCGGCTCCTCGGCGTACGAGGGGATGAGCACCGTGAGAGGGCGGTCGTGGTGGAAGAAGTGACGGTCGAGCTCCGCACGCGTCACACGCACATGCTCGACGAACCGGTTGAAGGCGCCCTGCCGCTGGATCAGGTACATGAGCGCAGAGAAGGTCAGCGCCGTGACCACCACGACGTACGAGAGCGCTTCGACCACGCGCCATCCGTTGCCGAATCCGTCGGTGAAGAACTGGTTCACCACGACGCTCAGCACATAGATCGCCCAGATGACGATCGTGAGCTGGATCGCCAGACGACCGAGAGCGAGCTTCGCGGCGGACGGGCGTCCGTGCACGGCGGAGAGAGGAGCGGGGTCGCGCTCCGTACCCCACTGCCGGCGTCGCGCCATGGGCTCTTCTTTGCTGTATTCGGGATGGGCGGCGCGGGGTCTGCGGATGACCCCGGGGCATCCTGCACGGGACGCTCCGGGGCCATCGATGACCCTCGTTGCGTGGCCGGGTGAGCCGGGGGTCTACGCGTTCGGGTTCGCGCCTCCATCGACGCTAGGGGAATCGGCCGAGCGGAGGCGCCCACTTCGCGAAGCCTTGACATTCGAATTGCGGTCTTGCGGAAATCTTGCGGAAATCTTGAGGTTTCTGGTCCGGTGCGACGCCCGGAAACGACGATGGCCCGCACCCTCAGCGGGTACGGGCCATCGAACAGCGGATGCTGCGGCTTACTTGGCGTCCTCGTCGGCCGCGGTCTCCTCGGCGGGAGCCTCGGTCTCGGCGACGTCAGCCTCGGGAGCCTCCTCGACCGGAGCCTCGACGACCTCCTCGGCGGGGGTCTCCTCGGCAGGGGCCTCGGCCGGAGCCTCGGCAGGGGCGGCCTTCGGAGCAGCAGCCTTCTTGGCAGCCGGCTTCTTCTTCGCGACCGGCTCGAGCACGAGCTCGATCACGGCGAGGGGCGCGTTGTCACCCTTGCGGTTGCCGACCTTGGTGATGCGGGTGTAGCCGCCCTCACGCTCGGCGACCAGCGGCGCGATCTCGGTGAAGAGGACGTGCACGACCTCCTTGTCACCGATCACGCTCAGCACGCGACGACGCGCGTGCAGGTCGCCGCGCTTCGCGAACGTGATGAGACGCTCGGCCAGCGGACGCAGGCGCTTGGCCTTGGTCTCGGTGGTCGTGATCGACTTGTGGGTGAACAGCGCCGCGGCGAGGTTCGCAAGCAGCAGGCGCTCGTGGGCGGGGCCGCCTCCGAGGCGGGGACCCTTCGTGGGCTTAGGCATGTCTCAATCGCTCCAGTGTGTGGTCGAAGTCTTCGGTGTCTGCGGGTGTCAGACGGTCTCGTCGTCGTAGCCGCCGTAGAACTGGGCGCCGTCGAAACCGGGCACCGAGTCCTTCAGCGACAGACCGAGCGAGACGAGCTTGTCGCGCACCTCGTCGACCGACTTCTGACCGAAGTTGCGGATGTTCATGAGCTGCGTCTCCGAGAGGGCGACGAGCTCGGCGACGGTGTTGATGCCCTCGCGCTTGAGGCAGTTGTACGAACGCACCGACAGATCGAGGTCCTCGATCGGCATCGACAGCTCGTTCGAGAGCACCGTCTCGACCGGCGCGGGGCCGATCTCGATGCCCTCGGCCTCAACGTTCAGCTCGCGGGCGAGACCGAACAGCTCGGTGAGCGTGCGACCGGCCGAGGCCACCGCGTCGCGCGGGGCGATCGCAGCCTTGGTCTCGACGTCGAGCACGAGCTTGTCGAAGTCGGTGCGCTCACCGGCACGCGTCGCGTCGACGCGGTAGCTGACCTTGAGCACCGGCGAGTAGATCGAGTCGATCGGGATCTGCCCGGCCTCGGCGTACTCGTTGCGGTTCTGGGTCGCCGACACGTAGCCGCGGCCGCGCTCGATGGTGAGCTCGAGCTCGAAGCGAGCGGTGTCGTTGAGCGTCGCGATGACCAGCTCGGGGTTGTGCACCTCGACACCGGCCGGAGCCGAGATGTCGGCGGCCGTGACCTCGCCGGCGCCCGTCTTGCGCAGGTACGCGGTGATGGGCTCGTCGCGCTCGCTGGAGACGACCAGCTGCTTGATGTTGAGGATGATCTCGGTCACATCCTCCTTCACACCGGGGATGGTGCTGAACTCGTGGAGGACTCCGTCGATGCGGATGCTCGTGACGGCCGCGCCGGGGATCGACGAGAGGAGGCTGCGACGCAGCGCGTTTCCGATGGTGTAACCGAAGCCGGGCTCGAGCGGCTCGATGACGAAACGGCTACGGAACTCCTCGATCTTCTCCTCGGTCAGAGTGGGACGCTGTGCGATGAGCACGATGTGTTCCTTTCGGCTAAGTGCCCGCTATATGACACTTTGCTGGTGTAGAGGTGTTGAGTTGTGATCAACGGATGCCACGCGCGCGCCGCGCGATCGCTCGACGCGCGGGCCGCGGCATCCTGTCAAACAGCGGATGCCGAGACCGCTCACCCGACACGCGGGAGGAGCGGCCCCGGCTCCGGACGATCAGACGCGGCGGCGCTTCGGCGGACGGCAGCCGTTGTGGGCCTGCGGCGTCACGTCCTGGATCGAGCCCACCTCGAGGCCGGCGGCCTGCAGCGAGCGGATCGCGGTCTCGCGGCCCGAACCCGGGCCCTTCACGAAGACGTCGACCTTCTTGACACCGTGCTCGGCGGCCTGACGGGCGGCCGACTCGGCGGCCATGCCGGCCGCGTACGGGGTCGACTTGCGCGAGCCCTTGAAGCCCACGCCACCGGACGAGGCCCAGCTGATCACAGCGCCCGACGGGTCGGTGATCGAGACGATCGTGTTGTTGAACGTCGACTTGATGTGGGCCTGGCCCAGCGCGATGTTCTTCTTCTCCTTGCGGCGCGGCTTGCGCGCAGCGGTCTTGGGTGCAGCCATGCGAATTCTCTCCTAAACCTTCTGGCGCGCTTTACTTCTTGCCGGCCTTTTTCTTGCCCGCGACCGTGCGCTTGGGACCCTTGCGGGTACGCGCGTTGGTCTTGGTGCGCTGACCGCGCACGGGCAAGCCACGACGGTGGCGGAGGCCCTCGTAGGAACCGATCTCGACCTTGCGGCGGATGTCGGCGGCCACCTCACGGCGGAGGTCACCCTCGACCTTGTAGGTGCCCTCGATGTAGTCGCGGAGGGCGACGAGCTGGTCGTCGGTGAGGTCCTTCACGCGGATGTCCTCGCTGATCTCGGTCGCCTTGAGGATGTCGATCGAGCGGGTACGGCCGATGCCGTAGATGTAGGTCAGGGCGATGACCACGCGCTTGTCGCGCGGGATGTCGACGCCGGCGAGACGTGCCATGCGGCTCTCCTAGGAGTGTCGTCGGAGGTGTGGAGCAGGATCGGTGCTCGGGCCTCCGACCCGAGGTGTCCCCCGCGCGATGCGGGTTCTGATCCTGCCTGGTGTGGTGTGTTCAGTTGTGGGGTTCGGGATGCCGCGGCCCGCGGCATCCCGACGAAGCTTCTGTCTGCTCAGCCCTGGCGCTGCTTGTGGCGCGGGTTCGACTTGCAGATGACCATCACGTTGCCGTGGCGGCGGATGACCTTGCAGTGGTCGCAGATCGGCTTGACCGAGGGGTTGACCTTCATGATGCGTTTCCTGTTCGCTGTCTTCGTTCCCCCGCCGGAGCCGGGGACGTTACTTCTCGACCGGAGTGCTGCCGTCAGCGGTAGCGGTAGACGATGCGGCCGCGGGTCAGGTCGTAGGGGCTGAGCTCCACGACCACGCGGTCTTCGGGGATGATGCGGATGTAGTTCTGCCGCATCTTTCCGGAGATCGTTGCCAGCACCTTGTGACCGTTGGTGAGCTCGACGCGGAACATCGCGTTGGGGAGCGCCTCGGACACCGTGCCTTCGATCTCGATGACACCGTCTTTCTTTGCCATAGCCTCGCTGACGACGGGCAGACCGGTCGGTCTGCGGTGGATGGGGTTCGGTGCAACGACACGCCAATAAAGGCGCAAAGCACCAAAGATCAATCGTACGTGATATCGGATGCCGCGGCAACCCGGGCGTGTCGGTGGGGGTGGCGGCGCGTGGTCGCGCGGCGCGGCGTGCGGTCGCGTGGTGTGGTGTGGCGTGGCCTGGTGTTGTCGCGACGTGTGGCGTGGTCGGGTGGTGTGGTGTGGTGTGGCGTGACGCCCATCCGCTTTCGCCGAGTCAACGACTTCTCGCCGAATCCGGTCGCCGCCGGCGGGGCGGAGGTATGCATTCGGCGCGGGGGCGTGGATTCGACGCTGGGGCGTGGATTCG
>NZ_MEGA01000048.1:25965-28399 GCF_001725695.1 Microbacterium sp. SCN 71-21 | reverse complement strand
CGCTGCGCGAGCTGCTGCGCGTCGCGCTGGGGGCCGCACGCACGGCGGCGGCGCTCACCGCCGGTCTTGTCGTCGACCTCGACGCCGTGGCGCGCACCCTCGCGCTCAGCGACGGGCTGATCGTCGCCGAACGGCTCTCGGCCGAGCTCGCCCCGCTCATCGGCGCCGACACGGTGGCTGCCGCGATCGCCGGCGCGACGACGGGCGGAGACCTGCGCACACTGCTCGAGGCACCGCTCGCGGCCCGCGGCCTGCGCGTCGACCTCGACGACCTGCTCGACCCCGCGCGCTATCTCGGGCTGGCCGCGGCATTCGTCGACGAGACCCTCGCCGAGGAGGACGCATGACCGCGCCCGTGATCGCGGCGACCAATCCGGTCGGGCCCGCCGATGCGCCGCTGCTCGTGCTCGGGCCGTCCCTCGGCACCTCGACGATCCTGTGGGAGAACACCCTCCCGGCGCTCGCGGAGCGCTTCCGCGTGATCGCGTGGGATCTGCCGGGTCACGGTGACGCTCCCTCCCCGGCCGCCCCGTTCACGGTGGGCGAGCTCGCCGACGCGGTCGCCGACCTCATCCGTGCGCACGGCGGACACGCCCTCTACGCGGGCGTGTCCCTCGGAGGCGCCACCGGGCTCGAGCTGCTGCTGCGGCATCCGGGTCTCGTCGACGCGGCCGCTATCGTCGCCTCCGGGGCCTTGCTCGCCACCCCCGAGAGCTGGCACGAGCGCGCCGCGACCGTGCGCGCGCAGTCGACGTCGGCGCTCATCATCGGGTCGGCCCAGCGCTGGTTCGCCCCCGAGTCGATGGCGCGCGAGCCCGAGCTGTCGGGCCGCCTGCTGCACGCCCTGCAGGACGCCGACGACGAGGGCTACGCCGCCTGCTGCGAGGCGCTCGCCGCCTACGACGTGTCCGCCCGCCTCGGCGAGATCGACACCCCGGTGCTCGCGCTGTGGGGTCGGCACGATCAGGTCGCCCCGGAGGCGAAGGCCCGCCAGATCGCCGAGGGCGTCGCTGACGGTCGCGCCGCGGTGATCGAGGATGCCGCGCACCTCCCGCCCGCCGAGCAGCCGGCCGCGACCGCCGCGGCGCTGATCGCATTCCTCACCCCCCACGCCCGGAAGGCGCAGCCATGACGACCGATCCCCTCGACGACGAGACCCGCCGCAGCCAGGGCATGACCGTGCGCCGCGCGGTGCTCGGCGACGCGCACGTCGACCGGGCCGTCGCCGGCACGACGCCGTTGACAGCGGACTTCCAGGACTTCATCACCCGGTACGCCTGGGGCGACGTGTGGTCGCGTCCCGGGCTCGACCGGCGGTCGCGCTCGGTCGCGGTGCTGACCGCGCTCATCGCGCTCGGCCACCACGAGGAGCTCGCGATGCACCTGCGGGCGGCCGTCACCAACGGGCTCACGCACGACGAGATCGCCGAGGTCATCCTGCAGTCGGCGATCTACTGCGGCGTGCCGGCGGCGAACACGGCCTTCCGCATCGCGAAGGACGTGCTCGGCGACGCCTGAGCGCTCAGACCGCGACGCTCCGCCCGGTGCGCGCCGCCCGCGCCACCGCCTCGACGATCGCGACGTTGCGCGCGCCGTCGGCGGCGCCGACGACCGGCTCCGCCTCGCCGCGCGCGACGGCGGCGAAGTGATCGAGCTGACGGTCGAACGCATTCGCCGCGTCGAGGGGCAACGGGATGCCACGCAGCGGCGTCGTCCACACGGCCTCGCCCGCATGCGACCACACCGTCGCGTCGGGCAGTGACACCGAGGCATCCGTGCCGACGATGCGATGCGAGTCGACAGCGTGCACGGGGAAGCGGGGCGCGTCGCCCGCGGTGAGATCCCAGCACCACGGCGCAGCGGCGATGTCCGAGACGACGATCGTCGCGACCGCGCCGGAGGCGAATGTCAGCACGAGCGCTCCGGTGTCCTCGACGTCGAGCCCCCGGGCCGCGCGGGAGGCGACGGCCGACACCGCGACGACCTCGCCTCACAGGTGCCGCAGCAGGTCGACGTCGTGGATGAGGTTGATGAGGAACGTGCCCCCGGTGCCGGCCGTGCGGTGCCAGGGCACGTCGAAGTAGTCGTCGGGCTTGCGCAGGAACGAGGTGACCGACGCCGCGACGATGCGTCCGAGGGCCCCCTCGGCGATCGCCGCGGACGCGGCACGCACGGCCGGGTGGTGCCGCCGGTGGTGCCCGACGAGCACCGGCACCCCGGCACGGGCCGCCGCGTCGGCGAGCAGCGTCGCCTCGTCGGCGGTCGCGCCGAGCGGCTTCTCGACGAGCATCGGGATGCCGCGACGCACGAGCTCGTGCGCGAGCGGCACGTGCAGCTCGTTGGGGGTGGCGATGATGACGGCGTCGGGGGCCGTCGCGCCGAGCAGCGCGTCGAGGTCGGGGAACGACGGCACCCCGTGCGCGTCGCCGAGCAG
>NZ_MEGA01000048.1:0-25879 GCF_001725695.1 Microbacterium sp. SCN 71-21 | reverse complement strand
GGCGCCGCGCTCACGCGGGCACGCCCGCCCGCGCCGACGTGGCCGCGACGGCTTCCCGGCCGGCGGCGTCGCCCGCCGCGTAGGCGCGTGCGACGGCCGACCCGAGGGTCGCTCCGCCGCCCGGATACGTGTTGCGGAAGACTCCCGCCGCCACGTTCCCCGCCGCGAACAGCCCCGGCAGCGGCGCGCCCGACCAGTCGAGCACGTGCGCGTCCTCGTCGACGGCGAGGCCGCCCGAGGTGCCGAGCACTCCGGGGGACAGCGGCACGGCGGCGAACGGCGCCTCAGTGAGGGGTGCGAGGCACGGGTTCGGCTCGTGCGTCGAGTCGCCGAGGAAGCGGTCCTGCGCGCTCTGGCCGCGCCCGAACGCCGGGTCGAGCCCGTCGGCGGCCGCGGCGTTGAAGGCCGTCACGGTGGCGGCGAGCCCGTCGGGGTCGATGCCGAGGGCGACGGCGAGCTCGGGGAGCGACGGCGCGGTCGTGGCCCAGTCGGGGGCGGCGCCGGTGGCCGACCCGCCGATCGCGTAGCGCCGGGCGAAGCGGGCGTCGAAGACGAGCCACGCCGGGATGTTGCGCGGGCGCCCGGTCGTCGGGTCGGTGTCGCCGAACATCCGCGACGTGTCCTGATAGGCGAGCGCCTCGTTCACGAACCTCTCGCCGGCGTGGTTGACCACGATCGACCCGGGAAGGGTCATCTCGACGTTGCCCATGCGCCCCGACGGCAGACCGTCGTAGCGCTGGGCCGGCGGGGTGAGCACCGGCACGCCCCAGATCGCCGTCATGTCGGCGACGGCGGCACCGGCGGCGAGGCCCAGCTCGAGCCCGTCGCCCTCGTTCGAGGGGGCGCTGATCGGCGTGATCGGGAACGACAGGAAGGCGTCCCGCAGTCGGGGGTTCCACTCGAATCCGCCCGAGGCGAGCACGACGGCGCGGGCGATGACGGCCACCGCGCCGAACGTCGCCTCCCACCCGTCCTCCGTGCGTCGGAGCCCCTCGATGGGGGCGTCGGCGATGATCGGGATGCCGCGGTCCGCCGCCGAGGCCGCGAGCGCCCCGATGAGCGCCCCGCCCATGGTGCGCACGCCCTGCGCGTGGCGGTCGGCGATCAGCGCCGGGTCGGGGGCGGCGCCGTCGAGCCTGTCGCGCTCGGCCATCGTGAGCAGGGGGAAGTACGACGACGGACGGATCTCGTCGGCGAGTCCCGGGTGGCTCGACGGGTCGAACGCGTCGTTGTCGAGGCTGCGCCCGCCGAGGGCCGCCCCGGGCCATTCGACGCGGTAGTCGGGCCGGGCGAGAGCGGTGAAGCGCACCCGCGTGCGGGTGGCGAGGTAGTCGATGGCCGCGCCGATCGTGCGCACGTAGCCCTCGATCGCCGCGGGGGTCATGACGTGGCCCGAGCTCGCGGACAGGTAGGCGATGCCCGCTTCGGCGTCGTCGTGCCAGCCCTGTTCGCGGGCGACCGCCGTCGCCGGCGCCCAGATCACGCCGCCGCCCGCGGCGGTCGTGCCGCCGATCGTCGACGCCTTCTCGACGACCGCCACCCGCGCTCCGGCATCGGCCGCCCGCAGCGCGCTGACGAGCCCGGCGGCACCGGAGCCGACCACGAGCACGTCGACGTCGCGGGGGAGCGCCGCCGCGCCGTGCGCCACGACGGCGCTCATGCCGGCACCGCCTCGGCCAGCGGCATCCGGATCACGATCTTGCCCGTCGGCACGGCCGGGTCCGCCATCGCGGCGAACGCGTCGGCGAGGTCGTCGAACGCGAACGCGTGGGTGAGCAGCTCCTCGGCGGCGCCGCGGTGACGCGACAGCAGGTCGAGGCCCTGCGGAATGAGCCCGAGGCTGTTGCGGCTGCCAAGCAGGTCGAGCTCCTTGTACGGCAGGTCGGTCATCGACAGCTCCACGGTGCGGGTCGAGATGCCCACCTGCACGACGCGTCCGCCGCTCGCAACGAGGCGCACCGCGTTCTGCAGCGACGCCGGCACGCCGGTCGCCTCGATCACGATGATCGGCCCCGCGTGATCGGTGAGCTCGTCGATCGTGCGCTGCTGCGCGGCATCCGGGAATCCTGGGGCCACCACGAAGGTCTCGGATGCCCCGAAGCCCCGCGCGGTGGCGGCCCGCACCGCATCGGTGTCGGCGGCGAGCACGATGACGCCGCGGTCGGCGAGGGCCAGGGCGGCGAGGAGGCCGATCGGGCCGCAGCCGAGCACGAGCGCGATCTCCCCCGGCTGCGGGCGCGACCGGGTCACGGCCTGCAGGGCGATGGAGGTCGGCTCGGCGAGAGCGGCGACCTCCGTCGGGAGGCCCGCGGGCACCCGGTGCACCCGGGTCGCCGGCACGGCGACGAACTCGGCGAAGCCGCCGTCCTCGTAGCAGCCGAGCACCGACAGCGACGCGCACACGTTCGGCCGTCCGGCCCGGCAGGCGTGACAGACGCCGCACGCGACGACCGGGTCGATCACGACGCGCGCGCCGCGCAGGTCGGCGCGGTCGGGGTCGGTCTCGACGACGACGCCCGCGAGCTCGTGCCCCTGCACCAGGGGCAGCTCGGTGGGGTAGTCGTCCTCGAAGATGTGCAGGTCGGTGCCGCACAGCGTCACCGCGAGGATGCGCACGAGCACCTCGCCGGGGGCGCGCTCGGGGCGGGGGAGTTCGACGAACGCGAGCTGCTCGCGGGCGACGGTGCGGGCGACGCGCATGGTCATGCGACCACCGCCGCGCGCGGGTCGAAGAACACGTTCCACGGCGTGATGGTGCGCACGCCGATCGCGCCGACCCGGTGGAACGGGTCGGCGTCGAGCCGGGCCGCGAGGGCGTCGGCGTCGGGCGCCTCGAAGATGAGCAGGGCCCGGGGCGGGTCCTGCGCGAGGGGGCCGCTCATGTACAGCGCGCCCTCCTCGTGCAGCCCGCGCAGGAACGCCACGTGCTCGGGTCGGTGCGCGTCGCGCACCTGGTCGCTGTCGGTCGCGTAGTCGTAAGTGACCGCGAACGTCGCCATCGGGACTCCTTCGTCAGAACGATCGGCGCGCGTGCGCCGGTGGCCAGTATGCGAGGGATGATCAAGACAGGGAACGACCAAATCCGTCTATGTTCATGTAGCCCCAGGCGGGTAATTCTCCGCAGTGGCGGCACTAACGTGCAGGCGTGACTCATGTGACTTTCGACTTCGACGACGCTGTGGTCGTCATCACCGGCGGCGCCCGCGGCATCGGCGCCGGTATCGGTGCCCGCTTCGCCGCGGCGGGCGCCCGCGTGGTCGTCTGGGACCTCGATCCCACAGCCGTCGACGGCTGGACCCCCGCCCTCGCGCTGCGGGTCGACGTGACGGATGCCGCCTCCGTCGCCGCTGCGGCGGAGGAGACCCTCGCGCTGGCGGGCCGCATCGACGTGCTGGTCGCCTGCGCCGGCATCACCGGGCCCGTCGCGCCCGTGTGGGACTACGACCCGGAGGCGTGGCGCCGGGTGCTGGAGATCGACCTCACGGGCACGTTCCTCGCCGCCCGCGCCGTCGCGCCCGCGATGCGTGCGCAGCAGTGGGGCCGGATCGTGTTCGTCGCGTCGATCGCGGGCAAGGAGGGAAACCCCGAGCTCGCCGCCTACTCGGCCGCGAAGCACGGCGTCGTCGGGCTGACGAAGTCGCTCGCCCGCGAGCTCATCCACGACGGCGTCACCGTCAACGCGGTCACGCCCGTCATGGTGCAGACCGACCTGTTCGCGCAACTCCCGCCGGCCTTCATCGAACGGACGCGGGCGCTCATCCCGATGGGGCGCTTCCTGCAGATCGACGAGGTCGCCTCGACCGTCATGTGGATCTCGAGCGATGCGTGCAGCTTCACCACCGGCACGGCATTCGACCTGTCCGGCGGCCGCGCCGACTTCTGACCCTCACGGGTGGGCGGATCGCGCCGCCCACCCGTGCGCCCGCCTCATCCGGCGAGCGTCGCGGCCCCCAGCCGGTCGAGGAAGACGGCGCGCATGCGCTCCCGGTCGGGCTCGATGCCCGTGATCAGCCGGAACGTGTCGGCCGCTTGGTTGACCACCATCCGCCCACCGTCGAGCACCGCGCAGCCCGCGTCATCGGCCGCGGCGATCAGCTGCGTGCGCACCGGACGGTAGACCGCGTCGGCGACCCACAGCGGCGGGCGGAGCAGCGCGGCATCCACCGGGATGCCGTCGTGACCGACCATCCCCACCGGGGTCGCGTTCACCAGTCCGTCGACCCGGGCGGCGGCGTCGGCGACCTCGTCGAGCGCGAGCGCGCGCAGCTCGGCGTCGGGGAAGGCCGGTGCGAGCGCGCGCATCACCGCTCCCGTGCGGGTGGGGGCGGCATCCGCGATCTCGAGGCGGCGCACGCCCGCGCTCAGCAGCGCGTACGCGATCGCGGCGCCGGCGCCGCCTGCCCCGACCAGCAGCACGGCGTCACGCGGGCGACCGGCGAGCCCGTCGCGCAGCCCCCGCGCGAACCCGGAGTGGTCGGTGTTGTGCCCGATCGCGCGTCCGTCCCGGAACAGCACCGTGTTCACCGAGCCGAGCAGTGCGACGTCGGGCGACACCTCGTCGAGGGCGTCGATCGCCGCGAGCTTGCACGGATGGGTGATGTTCAGCGCGTCGTATCCGAGGTCGCCGGCCCGGCGGATGAGCTCCACCGTGGCGTCGACGCCGTAGCCGAGCACGTCGATGTCGATCGTGCGATAGAGGTAGCGCAGGCCCGCGGCATCCGCCTCGGACTCGTGCAGCGCCGGGGTGACCGACGATCCGATGCCGGCGCCGATGAGGCCGACGAGGTAGGAGGGGGCCGGTGTCGTCATGGTGACGTCCTCTCGGTCGTGCCGAAAGGGACCGGATGCCCGCGCATCCGATCCCTTCCGGCGTGGTGTGTCGGTCACGCCGATGCGGAGACCCGCTCGGTCGCGGGCTGCGCCTGGGCCGCCTCGGCCTCCTTGAGCTCGGCCCGCGTGAGTCCGAGCTTCGCCGTGGGCGTGCGCGCGGTCTCGGGGGCGAACAGTGTCGCGATGCCCGAGATCACGACGATCGCGATGGTGAACCAGGCGACAGCGGGCCAGTTCTGCGTGTTGCCCTCACCGGTCACGAAGCCCTGGGCGATCGTCGGCGTGAAGCCGGCGAGCACGAGACCGAGCATGAGGCTCACCGCCATGCCGGTGTAGCGCACGCGGGCCGGGAACTGCTCGGGGAAGTAGGCCGGGTAGACCGCGTTCGAGAGCGTGTACGCGACGCCGATGAGGAACACGCCGAGCACCCAGGTGAGGGCGAGGTTGCCGGCGTCGACCGCGGCGAGCAGCGCGTAGATCGTGAGCGACTGCAGCACGAGCCCGGTGAGGAAGACGGGCTTGCGGCCGATGCGGTCGGCGAGCATGCCCACGAACGGGCCGACGACCACGGCGGTGAAGTTCGCGACAGTGATGACCCACAGCAGCGACTCGCGTGGCATCCCGCCGACGGTCGTGCCGTACGCGAGAAGGAACACGTTGAACATCGTGTTGATCACGGTGAACAGCGACATCAGGGTGATGCGCACGACAGTGAGCCCGTTGTGACCGAACAGCGACGCGATCGGCACCGCCGACACCTCGTCGGACTTCTTGATGTCCTCGAAGATCTCGGGCTCGTCGAGCATGCGCCGCAGGATGATCGCCACGACCGTGACGATCGCCGACGCCCAGAACGGGATGCGCCAGCCCCAGCTGAGCAGGGCGTCTTCGGGAAGGGCCGCGATCGGGATGAACACGAGGCTCGAGATCACGATGCCGAACATGATCCCGCCCATGGTCCAGCTGGTGAAGAACGCGCGACGGCGGTCGGGGGCGTGCTCGAGGGTGAGCGAGCTCGACCCGGGCGACTCACCGCCGGCGGAGATGCCCTGGATGAGGCGCAGCACCACGATGATGATCGGCGCGGCGATGCCGATGGCATCCCAGGTGGGCATGCAGCCGACCAGGAAGGTCGCGACGCCCATGATCACGAGGCACGCGAGGAGGGCGCGCTTGCGGCCGAAACGGTCGCCGATGTGGCCCCAGAGGATCGCGCCGAACGGGCGGGCGACGTAGGCGACGCCGACCGTGGCGAACGAGAGCAGGGTGGTGACGCCGGGCTGGCCGGAGGGGAAGAAGATGTGGGGGAAGATGAGCGCCGCGGCGGAGGCGTAGATGAAGAAGTCGTAGTACTCGAGGGCGCTCCCGACGAAGCCGGAGACGGCGGCGATGCGGGCGTTGTTCTTGGGGGGCTGAGGCGGAACTGTCTTCGCTGACATGTCTGCGCTTTCGATTCGGGTGACGCCGGAATCAGGTGCCGTCGTCATTGACAATCGACCGCGGTTGCGATCGATGCGTGTCAGCCTGACACCGGCGATCTTGCGCGTCCACGATCGAAAAGGTCAATGACTGTGCGCCCGTTCGGCACAATTCGGATGTCACGTCCCGGCCGGGATCAGGGGCGTCGGCAGGATGCGCTGGGACAGCTCGAGCACCGCGGAGACCGCCGCGGTCTGCTCCGACGGCACCCACGCGATGCCGTGGTGCATGTAGGAGGGGGCGTCACTGAGCCGCACCCAGCGGGCGCCGCGGGGCATGATCGACGCGAGGTCCTCGGCGGCGATCGTGACCCCCATGCCGGTGGCCACGAAGGTCAGCATCATGTACGGGTCGGTGACCTCCTGGGTCACCCGGGGACGGAACCCCGCGGCGGTGCAGCAGCGCACGAGGCCCTCGGCCATGGTCGAGGAGCCGTCCATGGGCATCGAGAGGAAGTCGTCGTCGGCGAGCTGGCGCACCGCGATCTCGGGCTCGTCGGCGAGCGGGTGGTCGACCGGCAGCACGGCGCCCATCTCGCTGCGGGCGATGAGCCGGAAGTCGATGTCGCCGCCGGTGCCGAGGGGAAGGCCCACGAAGGCGATGTCGAGCGTGCCGTTGCGCAGCTTCGCGATGCCGTCGCCGGTGCGCACGCGGCTGACCAGCTGCAGGTCGACATCGGGCAGCTCGCGGCGGATGGCGCGGGCGAGCACGGGGAGCGTCATGTGGTTGAACGCGCCGGAGAACCCGATGCGCACGCTGCCGTGAACCCGCCCGGAAGCGGCGCGGGCGGCGGCGGTCGCCAGGGTGATGTCCTGCAGCACCCGGTAGGCGAGGGGGAGGAGCGCCCGTCCCGCGGGGGTGAGCGAGACGCTGCGCGTGTTGCGGTCGAACAGGCTGGTGCCGATGCTCGATTCCAGCCGGCGGATCGTCTGGCTGAGCGGAGACTGCGCGATGTGCAGCCGTTGCGCGGCGCGGCCGAAGTGCAGTTCCTCGGCGACGGCGACGAAGGCCTCGAGCCAGCGTGCTTCCACGGTTCCTCGTTTCGGGGGAGTGCGGCGGGGTCGCGAGAGTTATATCCTCACGACAATTCAATGATCACATCTTTATGACTCTGCAACACATAGTCAATGCGCAGAGTCCACACGATCCCCGGAGACGCCGATGTCCTCATCCCCCACCCCGCCCGCTCTCGCAGACCTCGCCTCCGCCCTCGACCAGGTCGGCATCGTCGTGGCCGACCTCGACGCCGTCGAGGCGGGCATGCGCCTCGTGTTCGGTGTCGAGCCGACCTCGCGGTCGGAGAACCACTATCCGGATGCCACGCACCGCGGCCGCGCGACCGACACGCGCGTCGGGGCGCTCTTCTACCACCTGTTCGGACTCGAGCTCGAGTTCCTCTCGCCTCGTGGCGGCGACGACATCTGGCAGGAGTTCCTCGACGAGCGCGGCCCGGGGCTCCACCACGTGCGCTTCGCCGTCGACGACCACGCCGCCGTCGTCGACGCCCTGGCGCAGCGCGGGATCGCGGTGCGCCAGGAGGGATCGTCGGTGCGAGGCAACGGGGTGCGCTACGCCTACTTCGACACCACCGCCGCGCTCGGGTTCTTCGTCGAGACGCTGTCGAGCCCCGCGGCATCCCGCCCGGCGACGTAGCCGAACGTGAGGCCGGCGCCGACCTGGCAGCCGGCGCCCGGGTACTCGGCGGCCATGACCGAGTCCGCGTCGTTGCCGACGGCGTAGAGCCCCATGATCGGGGCATCGTCGGCGTCGAGCACGTGGGCGCGGGTGTCGGTGCGCAGGCCCAGCGCCGTGCCGAGCGGCGTCGGCACGAGCGGGAGTGCGTAGTACGGCGCCTGCGCGATCGGACCGAGGTTCACGTTCGGCGTGTGCGTCGGGTCGCCGTACTGGCGGCCGAAGCTGCTCTCGCCCTTGTGGAACTCCTCGTCGACGCCGGTCTGGGCGAAGCGGTTGTTGGCGGCGACCGTCGCCTCGAGCCCCGACGGGTCGACCCCGATGCGGGCGGCGAGCGCCGCGATCGAGTCCGCGCGATGGATGTAGCCCTGGCGCACGTAGCGGTCGAGCACCCGCCGCGGGGTGTGCGGGCGGATCATCCCGAGCCCGTACGCGTGCAGGGCGCGCGCATCGATCACGAGCCAGGCGGGGATCGCATCCTGGGCGCCGAGCGACGCGTACATCGCCCGGGTGAAGCGGTGGTACGAGACCGATTCGTCGACGAACCGCGTGCCGCTGCGTCCGACGGCGACGATGCCGGGCTTCGCGCGGTCCCAGATGTGGGGGAACACGACCCGCGACCCGTCGCGGCGCACGCCGATCGAGCTCGGGAACCAGAACGTGTTGTCGCCGTGGTCGGGTCCGAGGGTGCCGCCGGCGGCGACCCCGACCTCGAGCGTCGACCCGGTGGATCCCTCGGAGGCGCGGGTGAATTGGGGGGTGGGATGCGGCATCCGCTCGGCACGCCAGGCGCCCCCGGCCGAGAAGCCGCCGCCGGCGAGCACGACGCCGCGACGGGCGCGCACCCGCCGCTCGACGCCGCCCGCGGCGAGCACGGCGCCCACGACGCGGCCATCCTCGACCACGAGCTCCCGCACCGAGGTGTCGAAGCTCAGCCGCCCGCCGCGCCGGGTGAGCTCGTGCGAGAGCCGGGCGACGAGCGCGTTGCCCATCGCGAGCCGGGTGCCGCGCGGGAACCGCCACAGGTCGAAGAACCACCGCACGCCGAGACGCAGCGCGAGCGCCGCCGCCTTCGGCGACCACTCGAACAGACGCAGCAGCTGTCCCACCTCCGCGCGGCGCACCATCAGGGTGCCGCCGAACAGGGCGAACTCCGGCACGGGGCGACGCACCCGCCGCAGCCCCTCGGGGCCGAGCACGCGGGCGTCGAACACCTCGGGCTCGAGCGCCCGCCCGATGCCGGCGCCCTCGATCTCGGGGTGATAGTCGACCACCGTCGTCGAGTGGTAGAACCGCACACCGAGCCGGTCGAGGTAGTCGATCATCTCGGGACCGCGCTCGAGGTAGGCCTCGCGCAGCTCGCGGGGGGCCTTGTCGCCGACGAGCGTGTCGAGGTAGCGGCTCGCCGCCTCGCGCTCACCGGTGAGGCCGAGGGCGCGCTGATGGCGGTGGTCGGGCATCCAGCAGGTGCCCGCCGAGTACGCCGTGGTGCCGCCGAGGAACTCGGTTCGTTCGGCGACGAGCACGTCGAGGCCGTGGTCGGCGCCGGTCAGCGCGGCGGCGAGGCCGCCCGCTCCCGCGCCGACGACCAGCAGATCGACGGTCTCGTCCCAGGTGTCGGTGGTGCTCATCGGGTGATCTCGCTCTCGTGTCGGGGGTCGGATGCCGCGGCGCGCGCGTCGGCGCGTGCGAGCAGTTCGCGCAGGGCCCGCGCGTTGAGCACGGCCCATTCGCGGGGGGTGAGCTGCGCCTGCAGTGCCGCGTCGGGCACCTCCACGCTCAGCGGGATGTGCGCGGGCAGCGCCGCGATGAGCCGGTCGAGGGGGAAGTCGCCCTGCCCGATCACGCGGCGGGCGCGGCCCCGTCGCACAGCTGGGCGACCGGCAGCAGCGACGGCTCGAGCGCGGCGACGTCGTCGACGCTGCTCGGACCCCGCTGCAGGTGCAGGGGGTCGATGAGCACGGCGGCGCCGGTCGCGCGGGCGAGGGCCGCGGCATCCGGGATCGACGACAGCGGCTGGTAGCTGATCGGCTCGATCAGGGGGCGGATGCCGTGGACCGCGGCATCCGCCGTCAGACGCGCGAGCGTGTCGGTGAGGCGTCCGCGATCGGGGTCCGCGCCGGCGACGGTGAGGCCGGTGGCGCCGAGGGCGGCCCCCGATTCGAGCACGGGCATCCAGTCGTCGGCGGTGACCTCGGCCGTCAGCGGCAGGAACTCGATGTCCTCGACGACGAGACCGGTGTCCGCGAGGCGCAGGCGGGTCTCGGCGAGCATCGGCGAGCGGGCGTCCATCGGGTAGGCGCGTTCGTTCGCCGTGACGGCCTTCACCCGCAGTCCGACGAAGTCGAAGCCGGCCTGCGCCGCGGTCGCGACGACCTCGGGAGGGGTGAGGTTCAGCAGCGTCAGATGGGCGACGCCGAGCCGCCGGGTCATCGGGTCGCCTCGACCTCGGCGCGCGCGAGCTCGCGGCCCGCGAGGAACCCGAACGTGAGCGCGGGGCCGATGTTGACGCCGCCGGCGGGATAGTGGCCGCCCATGACGTTCGCCTGGTCGGCGCCGACGGCGTAGAGCCCGGCGATCGGGTGCCGAGCGTCGTCGAGCACCCGCGAGCGCGCGTCGGTGTCGAGGCCGGCGAACGTGCCGAAGGATCCCGGCAGGATGCGCACGGCGTAGAACGGGCCGCGTTCGAGCGGCGCGAGGGACGGGTTCGGATGACTCGACGGGTCGCCGCCGTAGCGGTTGAAGGGGGTGCTGCCGCGGCCGAACTCGGGGTCGACGCCCGCTCGCGCCGCGGTGTTGAAGCGCTGCACGGTGTCGATGAGGCCCTGTTCGTCGATGCCGCAGCGGCGGGCGAGCTCGCCGAGGGTGCGGGCCTTGGTGAGGTAGCCGCTGCGCACGTAGGGGAACAGCGGCACGGGCCGAGGCTTCGCCATGCCCAGCGGGAAGCGGCGCACGAACCGTGCGTCGGCGATCTGCCAGGCCTGCACCGGCTCGCCCTCGGGTGCCGCCTCGAACATGGCGGTCACGTAGTCGTAGTAGCCGTTCGCCTCGTTGACGAAGCGACGCCCGGTGCTCACGACGCCGATCGAGCCGGGCTTCGCGCGGTCCATGATGTGCGGGAAGGTGCCGACCCGGCCGTTGCGGTAGGGCACGAGGGAGACGGGGCACCAGGCGCCCGCCGAGGCCCCGGTGCGCACGTGGCCGCCGGCGCTCTCGCCCAGGCGGATGCCGGTGCCGTCGGCGGTGGCGGGGGCGAGGGTCCAGTGGTCGCGGCCGCCCGGCGTGCGGGGGAACAGTTCGCCGCGACGGGGGATGTCCCGGGGGAACCCGCCGGCGGCGAGCACCACGCCGTGCCGCGCGGTGACGTGCAGCGGGCCGTCGGGAGAGGTGGCGGCGACCCCGACGACGCGCCCGTCGGCGTCGCGCTCGAGCGCGGTGGCCGGGGTGTTCACGCGGATGTCGACCCCGGCGTCCTCGGCGGACTGCAGCAGACGGCCGACCAGCGCGGTGCCGTTGACGAGCTGCAGGCCGCGCCGGTGGGTCACGAGGTCTATCAGATGCAGGCCGACCCGCCAGAAGCAGTGCCAGATGCCGCGCAGGCTGCCGCGGGCCGCGGCGAGGAACGCGCCGAGGTCGGGACCGGCCATGATGCCCATCCCGAGGAAGGAGGTCTCGTACAGCTGCCCGCGCAGCAGGCGGCGGGTGCGCCGGCTGAGGCGGCGGGCGTTGAGGGGGCGGGGTGCCGCGGATCGGTTGCCGGTGCCGGCGTGCGGCAGGTCGCCGTAGATGTCGTTGATGCGGCTTCCGGGCACGAACTGCAGGGCGGTGCGCGTGTGGAAGAACTCGACCATCTCGGGCGCCCCGTCGAGGAACGCGGCGATCCGCTCCTCGTCGAAGTCGGCGCCGAGCGCGGCCCGCAGGTAGGCCGTGACGTCCTCGGCCGACTCGTCGACGCCGGCCTCGTGGGCGAGCAGCGTGCGCGGCGCCCAGAGCCAGCCGCCCGACCAGGCCGTGGCGCCGCCGCACACGTCGGCCGCCTCGAGCACGAGCACACGTGCGCCGTGGTGCGCCGCGGCGACGGCGGCGGCGAGCCCGCCCGCGCCGGCGCCGACGACCACCACGTCGTAGGCGAGATCGGTGTCGTCGTCGACTGCTGCCATGAGGTCCTCCATCGGCCCTGTCGGTGGGATCCTCGCGCGCACACTCTATGTAGACGGTGCACTTAATGGGGATCAATCCGTGTGGCGCAACGATATACACGCGATCGCGGCATCTGCAATGCCGGTCTGGACGAACCTCGGATGCTGCGTTAGTCTGTTCGCAGAAAGAACATGCGTTCGCTCAACGAACATCACCCCGACGGAGCACCATGATCGACAAAGTCGTCGCCGACCCGGCGGCCGCCGTGCGCGGCATCCGCGACGGAGCCACCGTGATGATCGGCGGCTTCGGTCGTGCGGGTCAGCCGGTCGAGCTCATCGACGCCCTCATCGCGCAGGGTGCCGGCGACCTGACGATCGTCGCGAACAACGCCGGCAACGGCGACACCGGCCTCGCGGCGCTGCTCGCCGCACGCCGCGTGCGCCGTATCGTCTGCTCCTTCCCGCGCCAGAGCGACTCGTGGGTGTTCGACGGTCTCTACCGCGCCGGGGAGATCGAGCTCGAGCTCGTGCCGCAGGGCAATCTCGCCGAGCGCATCCGCGCCGCCGGCGCCGGCATCGGCGGCTTCTTCTCCCCGACCGGCGTGGGCACCGAGCTCGCCGCGGGCAAGGAGACCCGGGTCATCGACGGTCGCACCTACGTGCTCGAACAGCCGATCCGTGCCGACATCGCGCTCATCAGCGCGCTCCGCGGCGACCGCTGGGGCAACCTCGTCTTCCGCGAGACCGCGCGCAACTTCGGCCCCGTGATGGCGACCGCCGCCACCGTGACCGTCGCCCAGGTCGACGAGATCGCGCCGCTCGGCGCGATCGACCCCGAGTCCGTCGTCACACCCGGCATCTTCGTCGACCGCGTCGTCGCGGTCGGCGAGCGCGCCTGGCTCGACGACGGCGTGTTCGTCGGCGGCGTCGACCTCGAAGGACGCGCGGCCGCGGCGTCCGCCGGTGAAGAGGGAGCCCGATGACCACCCGCATCTCGCGCGCGGAGCTCGCGCGCCGCATCGCCGCCGACATCCCCGAGGGGTCGTACGTGAACCTCGGCATCGGCGCCCCGACCCTCGTCGCCAACTTCCTGCCCGACGACCAGGAGATCGTGCTGCACACCGAGAACGGCCTGCTCGGCATGGGCGGTGCGCCCGACGACGGCCTCGTCGACCCCGACCTCATCAACGCGGGCAAGCAGGCGGTCACGGCCCTCGCCGGAGCCGCCTACTTCCACCACGCCGACTCGTTCGCGATGATGCGCGGCGGCCACCTCGACGTGTGCGTGCTGGGTGCGTTCCAGGTCGCCGAGAACGGCGACCTGGCGAACTGGTCCACCGGGGAGCCGGGTGCGATCCCCGCGGTCGGCGGCGCGATGGACCTCGCCATCGGCGCGAAGGCCGTCTACGTCATGACCGACCTCCTCACCAAACAGGGCGAGTCCAAGCTCGTCGCCGCGTGCTCCTACCCGCTCACCGGCGTCGGTTGCGTCTCGCGGGTGTACACCGACCACGCCGTCTTCGACGTCACCCCCGACGGCTTCGCCGTGCGCGAGGCGTTCGGCGACACGACCGTCGACGACCTGCGCGCCCTCACCGGGCTCGCGCTCGCCGACGCCACCGCCGAGGAGCACTGATGCCCGCCGCTTTCGTCTACGACGCCGTCCGCACCCCCTTCGGCCGAGGTGGCGGCGCCCTGTCGGGCGTGCGCCCCGACGACCTCGCCGCCGTCGTCATGAGCGCGAGCGTCGAGCGCGCGGGCATCGATCCCGCCCGCATCGCCGACGTCATCTTCGGCGACGCGAACCAGGCCGGCGAGGACAACCGCAACGTCGCCCGATTCGGGGCTCTCCTGGCAGGTTTCCCCACGAGCGTCACGGGGGTCACGGTCAACAGGCTGTGCGCCTCGTCGCTCGAGGCGGCGATCCAGGGGGCCCGCGCGATCGAGTCGGGCGACGCCCGCATCGTGCTCACCGGCGGCGTGGAGTCGATGAGCCGCGCCCCGTTCGTCGTCGAGAAGTCGCCGAAGCCATGGCTGGCGACGGGCAACCAGACGATGTGGAACACGTCGATCGGCTGGCGCATGGTCAACCGCGCGCTGCCGACGCCGTGGACGATCAGCAACGGCGAGTCGGCCGAGAAGATCGCCCGCGAGTGGGGCATCGACCGCGACGCGCAGGACGCCTTCGCGGTGCGCTCGCACCGGCTCGCCGCACAGGCCTGGGCGGACGGTGTGTACGCCCCCGAGATCGTCGCCGTGCCCGGTGTCGACCTGGCGCGCGACGAGGGCATCCGCGACGACACCTCGGTCGAGAAGCTCGCGGGGCTGAAGGCCCTCTTCGCCGCCGACGGCAGCGTCACCGCGGGCAATTCCTCCTCGATCAACGACGGCGCCTCCGCCGTGCTGCTCGCCGCCGAAGGGGAGATCGAGGGGGAGCCGCTCGCGCGCATCGCGGGCCGGGCGACCCACGGGGTCGACCCCGACGTGTTCCCCATCGCGCCGATCGAGGCGGCGAACAAGGCGCTCGCCGCAGCCGGTCGCACCTGGGCCGACGTCGACGTGGTCGAGCTGAACGAGGCGTTCGCGTCGCAGTCGCTCGCGTGCATCGCCGGCTGGCCCGACCTCGATCCCGCGAAGGTCAACGTGCACGGCGGCGCCATCGCGATCGGTCACCCGCTCGGGGCCTCCGGGGGTCGGGTGCTCGGTCACGCCGCGCACGAGCTCGCCCGTCGCGGTGGCGGCGTCGCCGTGGCGGCGCTGTGCATCGGGGTCGGTCAGGGCCTCGCGGTGGTGCTGGAAAGATAGAGCGATGACCGACGCGACGCCGCCCGCCGCCGACGGCGCCCGCGCGTCCGAGGACTTCGTGCAGTCGCTCGCCCGGGGGCTCGCCGTCATCCGCGCCTTCGACGCCGATCACGCGCAGCTCACCCTCAGTGAGGTCGCCCGGCGGGCCGAGATCCCCCGCGCGGCCGCGCGACGGTTCCTACGCACGCTCGAGACCCTCGGCTATGTGCGGACGGATGCCGCGGCCGCCACCTTCGCGCTGACGCCCCGGGTGCTCGACCTCGGGTTCAGCTACCTGTCGTCGCTCACGCTGCCGGAGCTTGTGCAGCCCCACCTCGAACGCCTCTCGCGCGAGGTGGACGAGTCGGTGTCGGCATCCGTGCTCGACGGCGGCGACATCGTCTACATCGCCCGCGTGCCGACCCGCCGCATCATGAGCGTGCGCATCACGATCGGCACCCGGTTCCCCGCGTTCGCGACGAGCATGGGCCGGGTGCTGCTGGCCGACCTCGACGAGGCCGACGCGCTCGCGCGGATCGCCGCCTCCGGCGACCGCCACACTCCGGCGGAGGCGGCGCGTCAGCTCGCCGCGGTGCGCGAGCAGGGGTACGCGATCGTCGACGGCGAGCTCGAGCCGCTGCTCGTCTCCGCCGCCGTCGCGGTGCGCGACCGTGCCGGCCGGGCCGTCGCCGCGGTCAACGTGGCGACCTCGGGCGGGCCCGGTACCGCTGAGCGCCTCGCCGAGACCGTCGTGCCGCTGCTGATCGACGCGGCGGCCGCGGCATCCGCCGATCTGAGCCGCTGAGCGCCTGACCGCTGAGCCGCTGGCCCTGACCGCTCAGCCGCCCCGTCGTCAGCTGACCTGGCGGGCGGCGCCGAGCGCGACGTACTCGCCGGGCTCCGGCACCTCGACGGGCACGCCGAACACCAGCGGCGCGATCTGCTGCACGGCCGTCGAGCGCGCGGCGCCGCCGATGAGCAGCACCCGGTTCACCGGCACCCCGAGGCCGCGCAGCGCGTCGATGCCGGCGCCGAGTCCCGACAGCATGCCCTCGACCGCCGCGCGCGCGAGGTTCTCGCGCGTCGTCGAGGCGAGCGTCATGCCCTCGAGGCTCGCCGTGGCGTCGGGCAGGTTGGGCGTGCGCTCACCCTCGAAATAGGGGATGAGTCGCAGTCCCGCGGCACCCGCCGGGGCGGCGAGGGCGAGCCGGCTGAGCTCGTCGAGGTCGACGCCGAGCAGTCGTGCGATCGCATCGAGCACCCGCGCGGCGTTCAGGGTCACCACGATCGGCAGGAAGTTGCCGTCTGCGGCGGCGAACCCCGCCACCGTGCCGGTCGGGTCGATCGTGCGCTCGGCGCTCACGCCGAACACGGTGCCGCTCGTGCCGATCGACACGATCACATCTCCGGGCACGGCGCCCACGCCGAGCGCG
This sequence comes from Microbacterium sp. SCN 71-21, assembly GCF_001725695.1. NCBI lineage: Bacteria > Bacillati > Actinomycetota > Actinomycetes > Micrococcales > Microbacteriaceae > Microbacterium > Microbacterium sp. SCN 71-21. The sequence goes on along the minus strand of NZ_MEGA01000048.1, from coordinate 9,519 downwards.
GCGCCCGCGTTGTCGCCGGCGCCGGCACCGACGCGGCGGCCCGCGGCATCCGTCACCTGCTCGTCGTGAGCGAGCACGCGGGGAAGACGCGCGTCATGGCCGAGCGCCGCGATGAGCAGGTCGCGGTCGTAGTCCCCGGTCGCGGGGCTCCAGTAGCCCGTGCCCGACGCGTCGGAGCGGTCGGTCACGAGCTCGTCGAAGCGCGGCTCGGCGCCTGCCACCGGCCCGAAGCCGCGCAGTCGCCACGTGAGCCAGTCGTGCGGCAGCGCGACCGCGGCGACCCGGGCGGCGGCCTCGGGCTCGTGATCGCGCAGCCAGCGGAGCTTGGTGATCGTGAAGGATGCCACGGGCACCACGCCCGAGCGCTCGGCGAGGTCGTCGGCGCCGAACTCGGCGATGAGATCGCGGGCGGCGCCCGCCGAACGGGTGTCGTTCCACAGCAGCGCGGGCCGCACGACCTCACCGGTCGCGTCGAGCGCCACCATGCCGTGCTGCTGGCCGCCGATCGCCCACGCCTCGACGTCATCGAGACCGCCGGCGGCGGCGATCGCCTCCTGCAGCGCCTCCCACCACCGTTCCGGGTCGACCTCGGAGCCGTCGGGGTGCGACGCCCGACCCTCGCGCACGACCCGGCCGGTCGCGGCATCCACGATCAGCACCTTGCACGACTGCGTGGACGAGTCCACGCCCGCGACGAGCGCCATCGCCGTTCTCCCCGCCGCCGGTCAGCGCGCGCCGAGCAGGTGCTCGGTCGCGAGCTGCTGCAGACGCACGAAGCCGAACCCGCGGGCGCCGAAGTAGGCGCTCGCGTCGAAGTCCTCGTAGGCGCTGCGGTCGGCGAGCAGGTCGTCGTAGCTCTCGCCCGCGCCGAGGGTGGGCGTCTGCAGCTCGAGCACGCGGGCAGCCTGCAGGGCCTCCTGCACTTCGGGGTCGGCGCGGAAGGCCGCGGCGCGCTCCTTGAGCAGCAGGTAGGTGCGCATGTTGGCGGCGGCGGAGTCCCACACGCCGTTCTCGTCCTCGGTGCGGCTGGGCTTGTAGTCGAAGTGGCGGGGGCCGGTGTACGCCTGGCCGCCGTCGGGGCCGCCGTTCTCGAGCAGATCGACCAGCGCGAACGCATTGTGCAGGTCGCCGTGGCCGAAGACGAGGTCCTGGTCGTACTTGATGCCCCGCTGGCCGTTGAGATCGATGTGGTAGAGCTTGCCGTGGTACAGCGCCTGGGCGATGCCGGCGGCGAAGTTCAGCCCCGCCATCTGCTCGTGTCCGACCTCGGGGTTGAGGCCGACGAGCTCGGGGCGCTCGAGCGACTCGATGAACGCGAGTGCGTGACCGACGGTCGGCAGCAGGATGTCGCCGCGGGGCTCGTTCGGCTTCGGCTCGATCGCGAAGCGGATGTCGTAGCCCTTGTCGGTGACGTAGTCGCCGAGCAGGTTGACCGCCTCGCGGTAGCGCTCGAGGGCCGAGCGGATGTCCTTCGCAGCGTCGTACTCGGCGCCCTCGCGGCCGCCCCACATCACGAAGGTCTTCGCGCCGAGCTCGGCGGCGAGGTCGAGGTTGCGCAGCACCTTGCGCAGCGCGAAGCGGCGCACCTGGCGGTCGTTCGAGGTGAAGCCGCCGTCCTTGAAGACGGGCGCGGAGAAGAGGTTGGTGGTGACCATCGGCACGATGAGGCCGGTCGCCGCGAGAGCGCCCTTCAGGCGGTCGATCTGGTGCTGGCGCTCGGCATCTGTCGAGCCGAACGCGAACAGGTCGTCGTCGTGGAAGGTGAGCCCGTAGGCGCCGAGCTCGGCGAGCTTCTCCACCGCATGCACCACGTCGAGGGCCGGACGGGTCGGGCCGCCGAACGGGTCGGCGCCGTTGTAGCCGATGGTCCAGAGACCGAACGAGAACTTGTCGGCGGCGGTGGGCGTGGTCATGGTGCTCCTTCGCATCAAATTGTTGTGAGCGACAACATACTACACTCGGGACATGGCCGCATCCGTTCCCGCCGTGCGCGAGGAGAATCTCGCGCACGTGCTCGACCTGCTGCGTCGCGACGGCGCGCAGACCCGGTCGGAGCTCGTGCAGGCCACCGGCCTGAATCGCTCCACGATCGCCGCCCTCGTCGCAGAGCTCGACGCGGACGGCCTCGTCACCGAGTCGCTGCCCGGTGCCGGCGGCGGAGTCGGCCGCCCCTCGCCGGTCGTGACCGTCGCGTCCGCGCCCGTCGCGATCGCGGTCAACCCGGAAGTCGATGCCGTCACCCTCGCCGCCGTGCGCCTCGACCAGACCCTCGCCGTGCGCGAGCGCGTGCCGTTCCGCCGACCCCCGACCGCTGCGGAGGTCGCCGGCCTCGTCGCCCGCTGGATCCCCGAGACACTGGATGCCGCGGCACACCGGGTCATCGGCGTCGGACTCGCCGTGCCCGGTCTCGTGCGTTCCAGTGACGGGGTCGTCGTCGACGCGCCCCACCTCGGCTGGCGCGACGACGCCCTCGCGCAGCGCGTCGGGGACGCGGCATCCGTACCGACCTTCGTCGCCAACGACGCCACCCTCGGCGCCCTCGCCGAGCACCGCTACGGCGCCGGCCGCGACGCGTTCGACATCGTCTACCTCAACGGCGGCGCGAGCGGCATCGGCGGCGGGCTCATCGTCGGCGGTGTGCTCGTGCGCGGCGCCGCCGGCTTCGCGGGGGAGTTCGGCCACAACCGGCCGGGCATCATCGCCGCCGCCGACCGCCGTGCCGACGACGGGGTGCTCGAGGACGAAGTCGCCCAGGCGCGCCTGTTCGCGGCGCTCGGCGTCTCGCCCGGCGACGGCGCCGACCTCGGCGAGGCGATGGCCGCCGCCGGACCCTCGGGGCGCCTCGAGATCGCGCGCCAGCGCCGCATCCTCGCGACGGCGCTCGCGAACGCCGCGAACGTCATGAACCCGGCGGTGGTGATCCTCGGCGGGTTCCTCGCGGCCCTCGCCGACGTCGACCTCGCCGGACTCACCGCCGACGTGCGCGCCCAGACGATGGCGGGCATCGCCGATGTCGAGGTGCGCGTCGCGGCGCTCGGCGACGACCGCCTGCTGGTCGGCGCCGCCGATCTGCCGTTCGAGGGGCTCATCTCCGGGCTGCGCGCGGCCCGCGGCTGAGGCGCGCGACCGCTCCGGGGGGGGGGCGATGGTGCGCTGACCGGCCGTCGGCCGACGCGGGAGCGAGCGCCCCGGCGCCGGCCGCCGTGCCGGCCTCAGCCCGCGACCGGTTCGGATGCCGCGGCCGCCGCGAGCCGCACAGTGAGGGCGTCGAGCCACCCGCCCACGCTCTCGCGGGCCGTAGGAGTGTCGGGGTAGCGGCAGCGCAGGTGCAGCCCGGTCTCGTTCGCGATGAACCAGATCATCACGTTGTCGGTCGGCAGCACCGCCGACACGTATTGCGGCTCGAGGGCCGGATCGATGCGCGCCGGCATCCGGCGCATGTCGAGCCAGGAGATCGCGAACATCCCGGGCGCGGGCGGCACGTGGCCGAACCGGTCGAAGATCGGGGCGAGCGGGTAGGCGCCGAGCCGTACGGCCTCGTCGATCGCGGCCGCCGCGGCGGACGGCTCCGGGTCGGTCACCTCGAGCACCGCGTTGGTGATGTACCAGCCGACCGAGTCGCGCCACCGGGCCTCGCCGCGGGAGTGCACCGGGAAGACCGCGCGCAGCGGCGCATCCGCCAGGTCGCGGAACAGGCGTGCGAGCTCCGACACGGCGAGGGCGATGACCCGGATGCCGCGCGCCCGCGCCCGTTCCTCGAGGGAGCGCAGCTGCATCCCGTCGATCACGTCGCGCACCTCGACGATGGCCTCGACCGGAGCGCTCACGTCGCCGAGCGGGAGCGGGAACACCGGCATCCGCCCGCCGCCCGCGCGCAGGATCTCGTTCCATCGCTCGGTGATCTCGGGCGGGGTGTCGGGCATCGCCGCGAGCGCGCGGGTGTGGTCGGCGAACGGGGCGGCGGGAGCGGCATCCGTCGTCTCGCCCTCGAGCGCCGCGCGCACGTCGTGCGCGAGGATCAGCAGCGACCACATGTCGACGTGGGAGTGGTCGCTCGCGAGCACGACGACCGGGCGCGCGTCGGCCGCGTCCGGCTCGGGCTCGACGACCGCGAGCAGGTACGACGGCGCCGCGAACGGGCGGCACTCCGCGTCGAGCAGGGCCCGCAGCGCGTCACGGGTCGTGCCGGGCACGTCGTGGGTGCGCCAGGTGCCGCCGTCGACGGATGCCTCGTGCAGCCGTACCCGTCCGGCATCGAGCGAGAACACCGTGCGCAGCGTGCCGTGACGCGCGATGGTGCGCTGCCAGGCGTCGGCGAGGGCGTCGCGACCGGCGGCGACGGGAAGGCGGAACGCGACGGCCATCCACGATCCCGGGCGGTCGCCGTGGCCCACGTGCCGGCCCTGGTCGAACGACACCGGCACCTCGCGCGACGGATCGATCGTCGCCCGCACGGCGTAGCTGTGCAGGGTGCCCTGCGGGAGGGCCATCTGGGCGACGGTGGTGAGGCGCATGGCGTCGTAGTGTAGGGGTCACACGTTTCGCGAAAAGAACGCAGGAGGCGTCGTGCCGGCTTTCCAGGTGCGCGGAGCGATTCTCGACTACGACGTCACCGGAACCACGGGTCCCCTCGTGGTGCAGCTGCACGGTTTGACGTCCAGTCGCGAACGCGACGGCCAGCTCGGACTCAACCTCGCCCGCGCGCTGCGCGGACATCGGATCCTGCGTTTCGACGCTCGCGGACACGGGCTGTCGACGGGCACGCCGGTCGAAGCGGACTACGGCTGGAACCGTCTCGCCGACGACCTGCTGGCGCTGCTCGACCACGTCGCACCGGGTGAGACCGTGCACGGCATCGGTCCGTCGATGGGAACCGGCACCCTGCTGCACGCGGCCGTCGCCGCACCTGAGCGGTTCCGTTCGCTCACCCTCGTCACCCCGCCGACCGCGTGGAAGAGCCGTATCGCGCAGCGCGAGACGTATCTGGCGAACGCCGAGATGGTCGAGCACGGCGGCATCGCCGCGTTCGTGCAGCACGGGTCGACGGCACCGGTGCCGCCCGCGCTCGCCGACGCGCCCGCGACGAGCATCACGATCCCCGAGGACCTCCTCCCCACCGTCATGCGCGGGGCGGCGGCGACCGACTTCCCGAAGAAGAAGGCGATCGCGAAGGTCGAGGTGCCGACGCTCATCCTCGCGTGGAGCGGCGACCGCACGCATCCGCTCAAGACAGCGAACCTGCTGCACGAGCTGCTCGGTCACAGCCGGGTCGTCGTCGCGCGCACGCCCTACGGCGTGATGGCCTGGCCGGGCCTGTTCGCCGAGTTCGTCACGATGGTCGAGCAGAGCGAGGCCGCGTGAGCGAGCGGATGCCGCCCCTCGAGGTGCGACCGATCGAGACCACCGACGAGGTGTTCGCGGCGGCCGCGCTGCTGCGCCGCGTCTGGGGCGGAGATCAGGACGCCGTGCCGACCAACCTCATGACCGCGCTCGCGCACGGCGGCAACTACGTGTTCGCCGCGCACGAGGGCGACGAGATGGTCGCGGCGTCCATCGCGTTCTTCTCGGCGCCCGCCCTCAGCGCGCTGCACTCGCACGTCACCGGCGTCGCGCCGGGCCTGCGCGGGCGCGGCCTCGGCCGCCAGCTCAAAGAGCACCAGCGCGCCTGGGCGGCAGAACGCGGCATCGCGCGCATCACCTGGACGTACGACCCTCTCGTCGCCCGCAACGCGCACTTCAACCTCACGCGCCTCGGCGCCCGCGCCACCGAGTACCTCGTCGACTTCTACGGGCCGATGAACGACGGCATCAACCGGGGCGACGCGACCGATCGGGTGTTCGTCGAGTGGGATGTCGCCGGTCCCCCCGCCCCGGCTCCCGCCGACGACGAGGTGATCGCGACGGTGCCGGTGCCCTCCGACATCGAGGCGCTGCGCGCGGCCGGCGACCCGGATGCCGCGGCCTGGCGGCTGCGGGTGCGCGATGCGCTCGTCGGGCACCTGGCGGCCGGCCACCGCATCGGCGGCTTCGCCGCCGACCGCGGCTACCTCATCATGCGCTGACGGCCGCGGGCGGGCCCGGTGCGCCCGACGCATCCGTCCCATCAGGCGTTTCCGGCCTGCCCGGGGCGGGCGTTCCTGCGGGCGCGCGGGCATGGCCGAAAGCCGCGCACACCTGGCCGTCTCCGCACGGCCGGCGCGGTGCGGCATCCGTCAGGATGAGCACATGACCGCCGCATCCCGACGCATCGTCGACCTGTCGCACCCGATCCGCGCCGGACTCGTCACCTACCCGGGGCTGCCCGCGCCGACGATCACCTCGCACCTCACCCGCGAGGACTCGCGAGCGCGCTACGCGCCGGGCACGGAGTTCGCAATGGACATCATCACGATGATCGGCAACACCGGCACCTACCTCGACTCGCCCTACCACCGCTACGCCCAGGGCCCCGATCTCGCCGGTCTCGACCTCGCGACGCTCGTGGGCCTGCGGGCCGAGGTCTTCTCGCTCACCGACGCCTGGACGCCCGGGGCGCGCGGCATCGGTGTCGACGCGCTCGCCGGTCGCGACCTGCGCGGTGCGGCCGTGCTGCTGCACACCGGCTGGGACCGCCACTTCGGCACTCCCGCCTACGGCGCGGGCGCGCCGTTCTTGACCGGCGAGGCCGCCGAGTGGCTCATCGCCGAGGGCGTGACGCTCGTCGGCATCGACTCGCTCAACATCGACGACACCGAGTCGGGCGGGGAACGTCCGACGCACTCGGCGCTGCTCGCCGCGGGCGTGCACGTCGTCGAGCATCTGACGAGACTCGGGGATGTCCCGGCGTCCGGTGCGCGCTTCACCGCCGCGCCGCCGGCGGTCGAGGGGTTCGGCACCTTCCCGGTGCGCGCGTTCGCCGAGATCGACTGACGCGCTGGACACCGGGCGGCCGCCGGCGGAGCATGACGGGATGGTCCCTGCAGACAGCACTCCCTACCGCCGCGACGACGGCGAGCTGCTCGGGTGGATCCGTCCCCTCGGTGATGCCTGGGTCGCCGTCGACCTGCTGGGGCGCGCGGTATCCGGCGCACAGGACTGGCTCGACGCCGAAGACGCTCTCGAGGCCGGAGGGCTGGCGTGGCTGGCCGAGCCGTGGGTGCTCGCGCGCGGCGGCGTCGATCTGCGTGTGCGCCTGGTGGAGATCACCCCTGACGCCGGCCGGGTCGTGGTGAAGACCGACGACTTCGGTGCGATCGATGCGCCGCACGAGGTCATCGTCCTGCCGTGGCCGGCGCCCGAGTCGCTGCGGCCGTGGCGGGTGGGAGACCCCGACGGTCGCGAACTGTTCGCCTGAGGGGAGCGCCGCTACGACACCGTCGGGGGCGCGTACGCGAGCTGCGCGGTGAGGTGTCCGCGCTCGCGGCTCACGATCTGTGCGCGTCCCGGGATGGATGCCGCGGGCTTCACCCGCCCGATCAGTGCGCCCTCCTCGGGGTTGCCGCTGAGCAGGATGCCTGTCGTGCCGAGGTCGGTGAACCGCTGGATGATCGGGTCGTAGGCGGCCCGACTCGCCCCGCCCGCGCGGCGCGTGAGGATGACGTGCAGACCGAGGTCGCCCGCCTGCGCGAGCAGCGGCTGCAGCACCGCGAGCGGGTTGCCCTGACTCGTGGAGACGAGGTCGTAGTCGTCGACGAGGATGAAGCCTTCGGCGCCCGTCCACCACGACCGCTGCCGCAACTGTTCGGGCGACACGTCGGGGCCCGGGATGCGGCCGGCGAAGAACGCGGCGAGCTCGCTGAGGCCGCCCGTCGCCATCTCGTGCGAGGTCAGGTAGGCGCCGAGGTAGTCAGACGGGATCTCGCCGAGAAGCGATCGGCGGTAGTCGACGACGAAGATCTTCGCCTCGCTGGCGCTGTAGTGGCGCGTGATCTCCTGCACGATGCCCCGCAGGAACGACGACTTGCCCGACCCGGCATCGCCGTAGAGGAAGAGGTGCGGCTCCACGGCGGGATCGATGCCGAACGGGGCGAGCTGTGCTTCGTCAATGCCGAGCAGGAACCGGCGCGAGGAGGGGTCGGATTCCGCGCGCACCGCGTCGAGCGTGATGCGCTCGGGCAGCAGGCGCAGCTTCGGCCCGGCGGGGCCGCGCCAGGCGGCGGCGGTCTGGGCGACGAGGTCGCTGACCCCGCCCGCGAGCCCGGCGGGGTCACCGTCGCCGTCGACGCGGGGGAGCGCCGTGAGCATGTGGAGCCGGTTCTGCGCGAGCCCGTGTCCCGGGCGTCCGGCGGTCACGTTGAGGGCCTGCTTGCGGTCGATCTCGGAGTCGGTCGGGTCGCCGAGCCTCAGCTCTATGCGGGTCTGGATGAGGTCCTTCAGGCTCGCGCGGATCTCGAGCCATCGGTTGGCGGTGACGACGACGTGCACTCCGAAGCTTAGACCGCGGGCGGCGATCGCCTGGATCCGGGGTTCGAGCGGCTCGTATTCGGTACGCAGCGTCGCCCATCCGTCGACGATGAGGAAGACGTCGCCGTATCCGTCGTCGACGAGCCCCGCACCACGGCGCTGTCGGTAGGTGTCGATGGAGTCGATCGCGTGCTGGCGGAAGAACTGCTCCCGAGCATCGATGATCTGCTCGATCTCGGCGACGGTGCGTCGCACCGCCTCCTCTTCGGTGCGGGTCGCGAGCCCCGCCACGTGCGGATGCCTCTGAAGGCCTGTGAACGTGCCGCCGCCGAAGTCGAGCACGTAGAACTGCACCTCGAGGGGCGTGCGTGTGAGGGCGACGGCGGTGAGAAGGGTGCGCGCGACGGTGGACTTTCCGCTCAGGGGGCCGCCGACGATCGCCACGTGGCCGGCGGCCCCGCCGAGAGCGACCACGAGGTTTTCGCGGCGCTGTTCGAGGGGGACGTCGACGATCCCGAGCGGCACGACGAGCGACCCGGCCGCGCGCCAGCCCGGCGAGACGAGCCCGAGCTGCGGGTCCGCGACGAGATCGGGCATGAGCTGGTCGAGCGTGGCGGGCACCTCGAGCGGGGGCAGCCACACCTGGTGCGCGGCGGGGCCGCGACCGCTCATGCGCTCGACCGCGATCTGGAAGGTCGAACGTTCTTCGACCTCCACGACCGGCTCGGATGTCTCCGCCACCGCGGGGGTCGCGGCATCCGTGTGCTGCGCGACCGCCGTGAACAGTTCGATCTCGGCATTGCCGGCGATGCCGTCGCCGGCGTCGACGCTGCGGCGGGAGCGCGATGTCTTCGGGGGGCCGGACACATAGGCCGCGCGGAACTGCACGAGGTTCTCGGTGTCGGCCTTGAGGTATCCCACTCCGGGCTCCTGAGGGAGCGTGTACGCGTCGGGAACGCCGAGCACGCTGCGGGATTCGGCGGCGGAGAAGGTGCGCAGACCGATGCGGTAGGAGAGGTAGGTGTCGAGACCGCGCAACTTGCCCTCCTCGAGTCGCTGTGACGCGAGCAGCAGATGCACCTGCAACGAGCGACCGACGCGGCCGATGTTGATGAAGCTGTCGACGAACTCGGGTTT
>NZ_MEGA01000047.1:0-16073 GCF_001725695.1 Microbacterium sp. SCN 71-21 | reverse complement strand
GGTCGCCGACATCCACGACGAACTGATCCATCGCGATACGCCCGGCCACCGGGAACCGACGGTCGCCGATGACGACGGGACCGACGCCGCTCGCCTGACGCGGCACCCCGTCGGCGTAGCCGAGGGGCACGAGGGCGAGGGTCGTCTCGCGGTCGGTGCGGTAGGTGTAGCCGTAGGAGACCCCGTGGCCCGCCGGCACCCGCCGCACGGCCGCGATCGCGGCGCGCAGCGTCATCGCGGGCCGCAGCCCCAGCTCGGCGGGCGAGCGGTAGCTGAAGGGCGAGAGCCCGTAGATGCCGAGCCCGATGCGCACCGCGTCATAGCGCGACTCAGGCAGGTCGATGGCCGCCTGCGTGGCCGCGAGGTGGCGCACGCGGGGGGTGAGACCGGATGCCGCGGCCACCGCGAGCGACTCGTCGAACCGCGCGATGGCGTCGCGGTCGTCATCGGGCGACGTGTTGGAGAGGTGGCTGAAGATGCCGACGACGTGCACGCGCCCGATGCGCTCGAGACGCGCGGCCTCGGCGAAGACGCTGCGCTGCGCCTCGGGCGGGATGCCGTTGCGGGCGAGTCCGGTCTCGACCTTCAGGTGCAGGCGCGCGGGCCTGTCGCCGGTCGCGGCGGCCGCGGCCCGGTTCAGCTGGTCGAGGTCGGAGATGCCGAGCTCGATGTGCGCCTCGACCGCGCGGCCGAACGACAGTCCCGGGGCGTGCAGCCACGCCATGAGCGGCGCATCGATGCCACCGCGACGCAGGGCGAGCGCCTCGTCGACGTCGACGACGCCGAGACGGGTCGCCCCGCCGTCGAGCGCGCCCTGGGCGGCGCGGACGGCGCCGTGACCGTAGCCGTCGGCCTTCACGACCGCGATCACGTCGACGCCGGTGCGGCGCCGGAACGCCCTCACATTGTCGGCGATCGCCTCGGTGTCGATCACCGCCTCGCGCATGGTTCCCGCCGGCAGCGTCATGATGCCCCCTCCCCCGGCTCTCCCCGGCCCTCCGCGACCACGTACGCGGTCGCGAGTCCCGCGTCGTGCGACATCGACAGGTGCACCGCGGTGATGCCGCGTGCGGCCACCGTCTGCGCGGTGCCGCCGGTGAGCGCGAACACGGGTTTGCCGGAGGTCTCCGACGCCACCTCGATCTCGGTCCAGTGCACCCCGTCCGAGCCGCCGAGCGCCTTGATCAGCGCCTCCTTCGCGGCGTACCGTGCCGCGAGCGAACGCGGCTTCAACGCCCGCTCGGCGGGCGAGAAGAGCCGCTCGAGCAGCCGCGGGGTGCGCGAGAGGGATGCCTCGAACCGCGGCACGTCGACCAGGTCGACGCCGATCCCCACGATCATCCCCCGCGCCTCGCGCTCACTCGACCGTGACGGACTTCGCGAGGTTGCGCGGCTGGTCGACGTCCAGTCCCTTGGCGCTCGCGAGCCCCATCGCGAAGATGTGGAGCGGGACCACGGCGAGCAGCGGCTCGAACAGCGGACCCGCCAGCGGGATGTGCAGCACCTCGTCGGCGAACGGGAGGACCGCGGCATCCCCTTCTTCGGCGATGACGATGACCCGGGCACCGCGGGCGCGGATCTCCTGGATGTTGGAGACCACCTTGTCGTGGATGACCGACGAGCCGCGCGGGGAGGGCACCAGCACGAACACGGGCTGGCCGGGCTCGATGAGCGCGATCGGGCCGTGCTTGAGCTCGCCGGCGGCGAAGCCCTCCGCGTGGATGTAGGAGATCTCCTTGAGCTTGAGAGCGCCTTCCAGGGCGATCGGGTAGCCGACGTTGCGGCCGAGGAACAGCACCGAACGGGTGTCGGCCATCCAGCGCGCGAGCTGCGTGGTGCGGTCGTGCTCACGGTCGAGCACCCGCTGGATCTTCTCGGGGATCGCCTCGAGCTCGAGGACGTGCTGGGCGATCTCGGTCGGCGAGAGCGACCCGCGCACGCGCGCGACGTGGAGGGCCAGCAGGTAGAGGGCCGTGATCTGGGCGGTGAACGCCTTCGTCGAGGCGACGGCGACCTCGGGGCCGGCGTGCGTGTAGACGATCGCGTCGGACTCGCGCGGGATCGTCGCGCCCTGCGTGTTGCAGATCGACAGGGTCTTCGCCCCGCGCTCGCGGGCGTACTTGACCGCCATGAGGGTGTCCATCGTCTCGCCGGACTGGCTGATCGAGACGACGAGCGTGTTCGCGTCGAGCACCGGGTCGCGGTAACGGAACTCGTGCGACAGCTCGACTTCGACCGGCACGTTCGCCCACTTCTCGAGCGCGTACTTGCCGACCTGCCCGGCGTAGGCGGCCGTGCCGCAGGCGATCACGACGATGCGCGACACCGAGGCGAACAGCTCATCGAGACCGTCGAGCTCGGGGATCTCCACCGCGCCGTGACGGATGCGGCCGCGGAGCGTGTTGGCGACGGCCTCCGGCTCCTCGGAGACCTCCTTGGCCATGAACGACGACCAGCCGCCCTTCTCGGCGGCCGAGGCGTCCCAGGTGACCTCGAACGGCTCCACCTCGACCGGCTCGCCGTGGAAGTCGGTGACAGTGACGCCCTCGGGCGTGATCGCGACGATCTCGTCCTGGCCGATCGCGAGGGCGTGGCGGGTGTGCTCGACGAAGGCCGCGACATCCGACCCGAGGAAGTTCTCGCCCTCGCCGAGTCCGATGACGAGCGGGGAGTTGCGGCGGGCGCCGACGACGAGCCCGGGCTGGTCCTGGTGCATCGCGAGGAGGGTGAAGGCGCCGTCGAGCTTGGCGACCGTCGCGCGGAACGCCTCGACGAGGTCGCCGGTGGCGCGGTATTCGCGGCCGAGCAGCACCGCGGCGACCTCGGTGTCCGTCTCGCTGCGGAACGTGTAGCCGTCGGAGAGGAGGTCGGCCTTGAGGGCGGCGAAGTTCTCGATGATGCCGTTGTGGATGACGGCGAGCTTGTCGTCGTCGGCGAGATGCGGGTGTGCGTTCGCGTCGGTCGGGCCGCCGTGGGTCGCCCACCGGGTGTGGCCGATGCCGGTCGTGCCGTCGGGCAGCGCATGAGCGGTGAGGTCGTCGCGCAGCACGCTGAGCTTGCCGGCCCGCTTGCGCATGCCGAGTGTGCCGTCCTCACCGATCACGGCGACGCCGGCGGAGTCGTAGCCGCGGTATTCGAGGCGGGCGAGACCCGCGATCAGGATGTCCTGGCTCGGCCGCGGGCCGACATAACCGACGATTCCACACATGCCGACAATCCTAGGGTCGCCGGCATGTGTGGAATCCGTCAGCGCGGCTCAGCCGCCGGTGCGCGAGGACGATCCGCCGGTGGTGCCGCCCGTGGTGCCGCCCGTGCGGGTTCCGCCCGTGAACGAGCCGCCGCCGAATCCGCCGCCCGAACCGAAACGGCCGGTCGAGGTGCTCGAGTTGCTGGGCAGCGTCGCCTGGTTGTCGGCGAGGACGACCTGCTGTCCGATCTGCAGCCCGCTGACGATCTGCGCCCAGCCGTCGCCCACGGCGCCGACCTGCACCGATACCGACGAGGTCGAGTCGGATCCGCTGAGCACGATCGCCGTGGCCGTGTTGCCGGCCAGACCGCTCAGCGCCGACGTCGGCACCCGCAGCGCGTTGGTGGCGGATGCCACGGTCAGCGCGACGACCGCCTGGGATCCGGTCGCCAGCGCGATCGGAGGGTTGGCGACCGTCACGACGGCGGGATAGGACGGCGTGGAGGCCGTGGACGAGACGGGGAGAAGGCTCACGGTCGCGACGCTGCCCGTGAGGGCCGCCTGGGCACCGTCGGGCGTGACCTGCGCGGCGAGACCCGACTTCACGAGCGACATGTCGGAGATCGGCACGTCGACGGTGATGTCGGCGTCGCCCGCCGCCGAGATGATGACCGCCTCGCTGGTGGTGGCGGTGTCGCCGACCGAGAACGGGATGCTGGCGACCACGCCGCCGACCGGGGCGACGAGCGTCGCATCGGCGAGGTTGGCCTGCGCCGTCGAGACGGCCGACTGATCCTGCAGCACGGCGACGGCGGCGGACGCGACGCGACTCGCCTGCGCGGCGGCCTGCGACGTCGAGGACGTGGTCGACGTGGTCGACGTGGTCGAGCCTGTCGCGCCGTGGCTGGACGTCGAGGACGTCCCGGCGCTCTTCGACGCCTGCACGATCGTCGCGGCGGCCTGGGAGATCGCCGCGCTCGCCTTCGCGATGGCGGTCGTGCACTGCTGGATCTCCGCCGGCGTCGGGGCCGAGGGCGATGCCGAAGGGCTCGGGGTGGGCGTCGGGGAATCGGTGGGCGTGGCCGACGGGCTCGGGCTGTCCGTGGGAGCGGGCGTGGCGGTCGGGGAATCGGTCGGCGACGGCGAGCTGGACGGGTGCGGCGCGGCCGGGGCGAGCAGCGCGGCGCACGCTGCGCCCTCCGCCTTGACCGCGGCATCCATCGCGGTGATCGCCGCCGTGAGCGCGGACGTCGATCCGGACGACGATCCGCCCGCCGCCGATCCGCCGGAGGAACCCGACGACGATCCGCTCGCGGTGGTGCCGCCGGAACCACCTGAGGCGCCGCTCGTCGTGGTGCCCGACTGCGCAGACTCGAGCGTCACCTGGTCGTTGGCGAGCTGCGCCTGCGCGGCCAGCAGCGCCGACTCGAGCGGCGCCGGGTCGATCGTGGCGAGGGTCTGCCCCTCGGTCACCGTCTGGCCCACCGCCACCGGGATGCTCGTCACGGTGCCCGACGTCGCGAAACCGACCGAGGTGTCGCCGAGCCGCTGCACCGTGCCCGTGAGGGTGAGCACCTGCGACACGGCGCCGCTGGACACCGCCGCCGTGCGATAGCGGTCGGAGCCGGTCGAGGCCTGCACGGCCACGACCGCGCCGCCCGCGGCCACGATCACGATCACGGCACCGACGGCACTGCCGATGATCCAGGTGAGACGTCGACGCTGTCGCGTGGGAGACATGGGGAATTCTTTCTCGTCAGGCCCGCCGGATCCGACGCGCGGGATGCGCGATCGGGCCGGCGGGCTGTGTCATCGACGGCGAGGTCAGGAGTTCGAGCCGGAGGAGCCCGAGGAGCCGGACCCCGAACCGGAGCCGGAGCCGGAGCGACCTCCGAAGCCGCTCGAGCACGTGCCGTTGACGGGCTGGCTGACGGTGAGCGATGTCGCCGTCAGGGCGCCGGTGTCATCCTTCGTTCCGGTCGCGGTCACGCAGACGCCGACCGCCACATCGCTCGCGGTCCCGGATGCCAGCTGGGTGTAGGTCGTCGAGGAGGATGTCGTCACCGTCACCTGGGTCGACGAGCCGCCGCCCCGCGCCGCCTCGGTCACCACGAACGATCCGTTCGAGAGCGACGCGATCTGTCCGAACGCACCGAAACCACCGAAGCCGCCGGCGCGCGGGGTCGCACTGCCCGATCCGGATGCGGGGCCGCCCGACCCGCCCTGTCCGGCTCCGCCGCCGGCGCCGCCACCGAACCCGGCGGTGCACGTCGACCCGCCGCTGGAGGTGATCTCCACCGAGGCCGCGGCGACCTGCGTCGCCGGCGTGGCGGACCCGCTGGACCCACTCTGATCCGCACGGACGACGACGCAGTCGCCGGTTGCGAGAGCCGTGGCATCCGCGCTCTTCTGCACCTCGAAGGTGGTCGACCCCGTCCACGTGACCGCCGTCTGCGCGGTGCGCGTCTGCACCTGCGCCGTGCTTCCGTTCAGCGCCGCGACCTGCCCGCTGACGCCCGGGATGCGGGCCGCGCGGCTGCTCGAGGGAGCGGGGTTGGGGGCGGCGTTGCCCGAATCGGTGGCGCCGGCGGCCGAGCAGGCCGACAGCACGATGGCGGCGCCGGCGAGAACCGCCAGCAGACCGGTCTTGGAGTACCTCATGTCATTCGCTCCTCAGCGCGTCGATCGGCGCAAGGCGCGCCGCTCGTCCCGCGGGGTAGACCCCCGCGACGATTCCGATAATCAAAGAGACCAGCAGGGCGCCCAGCGCGACCGGCAGGGAGAGCAGCACGGGCTGGCCGAGCACCGCAGGAAGGGTGAGCGCGCCGATCGTGCCGAGCGCGATGCCCAGGAGCCCGCCGATGAGGCCGAGCACGCTCGCCTCGACGAGGAACTGCCGCAGGATGGCTCGCGGGGTCGCACCCAGCGCCTTGCGCAGACCGATCTCGCGCACCCGCTCGGTCACCGACACGAGCATGATGTTCATCACGCCGATGCCGCCGACCAGCAGCGAGATCGCCGCGATGCCCGCGAGGAGGATCGTGAGGATCTGCGTCGTGGAGGTCGCGGTCTGCAGCAGCGAGGCCTGGCTCGCGACCTGGAAGTCCGCGTTCGAGGCCGTCACCCCGTGCTGGGTCAGCAGCGCATTGTCGGTCTCCTGGTAGGCCGCCGACAGCGCCTGCGTGCTCGCCGCCTCGACATAGATGGAGGAGATCGTCGAGCCGCCCGAGCTGGAGAAGATCGACGCCCACGTGGTCGACGGCACGACCAGCTGATCGTCCTGGTCGCCGCCGACGGTCGATCCGGCCGTGTTCAGCTCGCCGATGATCGTGAACGGGATGTTCGCGATCGTCACCTGCTGGCCGACCGGATCACGGAACCCGAACAGATCGGACGCGGTCGTGGACCCGATCACGGCGACGCGCGAGAGGTTGTTCAGATCGTCGTTCGTGAAGAACCGGCCCGACACCACCGACCGGGCGCGCACCGTCAGCCACGTCGGCGTGGTGCCGACGATCGAGGTGGTCCAGGTCGAGGTTCCGGCAACCGCCAGCTGAGAGGTCGTCGACACGGGCGCGACGGCCCCGATGTCGGGCGCGACCGTGGTGTTGGCGAGCAGCGCGGCATCGGCCGACGTGAGGGTCGATGCCGAGCCGGCACCGCCGCGCACTCCGCCGACACTCGTCGTGGAGCCGGGCGTGACGACGAGCAGGTTCGAGCCGAGAGAGTTGATCTGCGCGGCGACCTGCTGCTGCGCGCCCTGTCCGAGGCCGACCGTCAGCATGACCGCGGCGATCCCGATGAGGATGCCGAGCACGGTCAGCGCGGAGCGCATCCGGCGGTGCCGGATCGCGTCGAGCGCGGTGCGCAGCGTCTCCGCCCAGTTCATCGTTCGTCTCCGATCGAGGTGGGGTGGTCGGGCAGGTCGGTGGGGGACGGAGCGGATGCCGCGTGCGCGCCCGCCGCGGGGACGATCGCCGCCGCAGCCAGCACGCCGTCCGGGTCTTGCAGCTCGCCGTCGCGGATGCTCACGGCGTACGCGGCACGGTCGGCCACCTCGTGCTCATGGGTGATGACGACGACGGTGCGCCCCTGCTGATGCAGCTCGTCGAAGAGGGCGAGGATGTCCTCGGTCGAGACGCTGTCGAGATTTCCGGTCGGCTCGTCCGCCAGGATCAGGCTGGGCTTCGTGACGAGCGCCCGGGCGACCGAGACGCGCTGCTGCTGGCCGCCGGAGAGCTCGTTCGGGCGGTGGTCGATGCGACTGCCGAGCCCGACGCTCTCCAGCGCCTCGATGGCCCGCCGCTTGCGCTCCTCCCGCCCGACACCGGCGTACACGAGCGGCAGCTCCACGTTGCGCCAGGCGGTGAGACTCGGCAGCAGGTTGAACTGCTGGAAGACGAACCCGATGCGCCGGTTCCGGATCTCGGCCAGCTGCGCCTCCGTGAGGGTGGACACATCGTCGCCGGCCAGCCGGTAGGAGCCGGAGGTCGGGATGTCGAGGCATCCGAGGATGTGCATCAGCGTCGACTTGCCGGAGCCCGACGGGCCCATGACGGCGAGGTAGTCGCCCTCGCGCACGGTCAGGCTCAGGCCCCGCAGCGCCTGCACCTCGATGTCGCCGATGACGTACGACTTGCGCACGTCGTCGAGCTCGATGATCGGTTCGCCGAGCATGTCAGTTGCCGCCCGAGGTCGAGGATCCGGATCCCGAACCCGTGCGGCCGGAGCCACCCGTGCCGGAGCCGCCCGTGCCGCCCGTGCGACCCGAGCCGCCGGTGCCGCCGGTGCCGCCGAAGATGCTGGAGCCGCCCGATCCCGATCCGGTGCGGAACGACTGCGTGACCGGCACCACGACCTCCTGACCCTCCGTCAGACCGTTGGTGATCTGCGTCTGGGCCCCGAAGATCTGGCCGAGGGTGACCTGCACGGTCTGCTGCGACCCGTTGTCGCTGACGGTGACGACCGTCTGGCCGTTCTCGGTGCGCACGGCCGCCGTCGGGACGGTGAGCACGTTGTCGAGCTCCTTCGTGATGATGTTCACGCTCGCCACCGTGCCGGCGTACAGCCCGGTCGGCGAGCCCGTCAGCGCGACGGTGACCGGGAACTGGGCGACGCCGGCGGTGCTCGAGGTCGACTGCACGCCGATCGACTGCACGGTGCCGAAGATCGCCTGGGTGGCGCCCGTGGGCGTCACCTGCGCCTGCATGCCGGTCTTGATGTTCGCGAGGTCCGCGTTGCTGACCGTGGTGGAGACGACCCATGAGGTGGGCGAGATGACGGTGATGGCCGCCGCCGAGCTCGTCGGCGTGCTCGAGGTCGACGACGTCCCGGTGCTCGTCGAGGTGCGCGACGCCGACGAGCTGCTGGACGACGAGGAGGTCCCGCTCGACCCGATCTGGGCACCGACCGACACGTTCACCGCGGCGACGACGCCGGCGATCGGAGAACTGAGCGTCGCCTGGCTGACGGCGGTCTGCGCGAGCTGCAGCTTCGCCTGCGCCGAGGCGACCTGAGCGGATGCCGCGGCCACCTGCGCCGAGGTGCCGCCGGCGGCGGCCGTCTGCTGGGTCTCGGCCTGGTTGAGCTCCGCCTGGGCGAGGGTGACCTGGCTCTGCAGCTGAGTCGGGTCGATGGAGGCGAGCGCCTGACCGGCCGTGACCGTCTGCCCGACCTGCACGTCGACGGCCGTGACGGTGCCGCTCGAGGAGAAGGTGAGGTTCGCGACCGTCGCCGGCTCGATCGTGCCCGACGCCGAGACGCTCTGGTCGTACGTGCCGACGGCGGCCGCGACCAGGCGCTGGGTCGCCGCCTTCGGCGAGAGGAAGAACACCGCAGCCGCGGTGCCCGCTCCTGCCACGACGACGACGGCCACGATGGTGATGATGACTGCCGGCCTGCGCCACCAGCGACGCGAGCGCGGAGCGCGCTTCTTTGCCATGCCTCGGTCCTTTCGAGTGAATCCTCGACGAGGCTAGGAGTGCTCGGCTGGGCTGGCGGGCGGTTGCGCTATGGCGTCTCTATGGATTCGCCTCGCGGGCGAGATCCGCGTGATGACGCGTATCTCGCGGCATCCTGCCGTGTTTTTCGGCACCGTCAGCGCGCATTGCTATGAGATCTTCAGAGTTCTCGGTGCGTCGCCCCACCGCGTGTCGGACGGCGCCCTCAGAGCTTGCGCAGCAGCACCGACTCGACCGCGTGCGAGCGATCCTTGCGCAAGACGAGACTCGCCCGGTGACGGGTGGGGAGCACGTTCTCGATGAGGTTCGGCAGGTTGATCTCGGTCCAGTACCCCATCGCGCGCTCGACGGCCTCCGCATCGGACAGGGACGCGAACACGTTGAAGAACGAGGACGGGTTGCTGAACGCGCCGCGACGCAGGGCGAGGAAGCGGTCGGTGTACCACTGGGCGATGTCGTCGGGTTCGGCGTCGACGTAGATCGAGAAGTCGAACAGGTCGCTCACCGCGACGTCGTTGGGCGAGGGCGGGGGCTGGAGCACGTTGAGACCCTCGACGATGACCACATCGGGTCGGTGCACGGAGATGTGGGCGTCCGGGACGATGTCGTACCGCATGTGCGAGTAGCACGGTGCCTTGACCTCCTCGGCGCCCGACTTGACGGCGCTGAGGAAGTCGACGAGGCCGCGCCGGTCGTACGACTCCGGGAAGCCCTTGCGGGCCATGAGGCCGCGTCGCTCGAGTTCCGCGTTCGGGTAGAGGAACCCGTCGGTGGTGATCAGCTCGACGCGGGGCGTTCCCGGCCACCGGCTCATGAGCTCACGCAGAAGGCGCGCGATCGTGGACTTGCCGACCGCGACGGAGCCGGCCACGCCCACGACGAACGGCGTCGTCGTGTCGGGCTCCCCGAGGAAGGCGCTCTCGTCGGCGCCGAGCCGCTTCGTCGCTGACGCGTAGAGCGAGAGCAGCCGGCTCAGCGGCAGATAGACCTCGCGCACCTCGGTGAGGTCGAGGCGGTCGCCGATGCCGCGCAGCTGCACGACCTCCGCCTCGGTCAGCGGCTGCTCCATGCCCGCCGCGAGTCGCGACCAGTCCGCGCGACCGATCGCGCGGTAGAGCGTGGGCGCGAGGGTCTCGGGCGAGGCATCGTCGACGGGCACGGGGTCAGCCTAGCGGCGCGGGCCGGCGGGCCCCGCTGCGCTAGCATCCGTGACAGGAGCGCACCGGAGCCGCCGAAGGGAGGCTATCGATGCGTGAACGGCGGGTGGTCGTCATCGCGGCCATCGCGATGGGCGTGGCGGTCGCGCTCGCCCTCGCCGGGTTGCCCCTCTACGTCTTCCCCTCGCACCCGGCGGTAGCGCGGGCGGACCTCGTCTACGTGATCGGGCCGCCCACTCCGGCCCGCATGGCGGACGCCCAGAAGCTGCTCGACGAGGGCGTGGCATCCCATCTGCTGGTCTCGGTCGGCGGGGGGATGCCGGCGTCGACCGTGCCGGAGTGCGCGCGCCCCGACGTAACCTGCGCCACGCCCGAACCGTTCACCACGAAGGGCGAGGTCGCCCTGCTGCAGGCCTACGCGCGCGATCACGCCGCGCAGAGCGTCGTGGTGCTCACCTTCACCCCCCATGTCGCCCGTACCCGCTACATCTTCGGACGCTGCTATGCGGGCGACGTGACCGTCGTGCCCGTCGAGGAGCGCCTCGATTTCGGGCAGTGGGTGTATCAGTACCTCTACCAGTCGACGGCGTTCGTGAAGGCATGGCTCCTCCCGTGCGCCGAGCCGATGAGCGCGGTCCCCACCCCGGTCGCGACGGCGGGGTAGAGTCTCGGCGCTCCGCGACGGCGGGCGGGCGCCGGATAGGCTGACCGCGTGCGACTCGGCGTTCTCGACATCGGCTCGAACACCGTCCATCTGCTCGTCGCCGACGCCCACCCGGGCGGCCGCCCCCTGGCGTCGACGAGCACGCGCACGGTGTTGCGACTCATGCGCTTCCTGACCCCCGACGGATCGATCAGCGAGGAGGGCGTGTCCGCCCTCGAGCAGGCCGTCGCGGACGCCGCCCGGGTCGCCCGGGAGCAGGGCGTCGACGAGCTGCTGGCGACCGCGACCTCCGCGGTGCGCGAAGCGACCAACGGCGACGAGGTCATCGCCCGCATCGAGGCGGCCCTCGGACAGGAGCTGCAGGTGCTCGGGGGCGAGGTCGAGGCGCGGTACACCTTCCTCGCCGTGCGCCGCTGGTTCGGCTGGTCGGCGGGACAGGTGCTGCTGTTCGACATCGGCGGCGGGTCGCTCGAGATCGCGGCGGGCGCCGACGAGCTGCCGGAGGCCGCGGCATCCGTGCCCCTCGGCGGCGGACGCATGACCGTCGAATTCCTGCACGACGACCCGCCCGGAGAGGACGCCGTCGAGCGGCTGCGCGCACACGCCGAGCAGACCCTCGACCCCGTGCTCGCACCCTTCCGCGCCCTCGCGCGCCCCGGCCACGTCGTCGGGTCGTCGAAGGCGATCCGCTCGCTCGCGAAGCTGGCCGGCTACCCCGTGCCGGGCTGGTCGGGCATCGAGCGGATGCTGCTCCCCCGCGCCGCGCTCGGCTCGTGGATTCCGCGGCTCGCGCGCATCCCCGCGTCCGCCCGGCAGGAGCTGCCGGGCATCACCGCCGACCGCACGTTCCAGATCGTCGCGAGCGCCGTCGTCGTGCACACCGCGATGCGTCTCATGGACGTCGACGAGCTCGAGGTGAGCCCGTGGGCACTGCGCGAGGGCGTGCTGCTGCGCTACATCGAGTCGATGGCCTGGAGCTGAGCGGGACTCAGTTCTCGAGGCGCTCGCGCACCACGTCGGCGAGGGTGGCCGCGATGCGCTCGGCGGTGGCGGCATCCGCCGCTTCGACCATCACGCGCACGAGCGGCTCCGTACCCGACGCCCGCAGCAGCACCCGGCCGGTGTCGCCCAGCTCCGCCTCCGCAGCCGCGACCGCGGCCGCCACCTGCGCGTCGGCCACGCGGGTGCGATCGACGTCGCGCACGTTCACCAACACCTGCGGGTAGACCGTCATTGTCGATGCGAGCTCGGCGAGCGAGCGTCCGGTGCGCGCCATCTCGGCGACGAGGTGCAGACCGGTCAGGAGGCCGTCACCCGTCGTCGCGAAGGCGCTCATGATCACATGGCCGGACTGCTCGCCGCCCAGCGAGTAGCGGCCCTGGTTCATCGCCTCGAGCACGTAGCGGTCGCCGACCGCGGTCTGCAGGACTCGGATGCCGCGATCGGTCATGGCCCGATGCAGGCCCAGGTTGCTCATCACGGTCGCGACCAGGGTGTCGTCCGCGAGCGCGCCGCGTTCCTTCATCGCGACCGCGAGGATCGCCATGATCTGGTCGCCGTCGACCACACGTCCCGCCGCATCGACAGCGAGGCACCGGTCGGCGTCGCCGTCGTGGGCGATGCCGATGTCGGCGCCCAGCCGCACGACCTCCGCCGCGAGCGAGTCGAGGTGGGTCGAGCCGACGCCCTCGTTGATGTTGAGCCCGTCGGGGTCGGCGCCGATCACCGTCACACGGGCGCCCGCGTCGCGGAACGTCTCGGGCGAGACTCCGGATGCCGCGCCGTGCGCGCAGTCGAGCACCACGTGGAGGCCGCCGAGGCGATGGGGCAGCGAACGCAGCAGGTGCAGGACGTAGCGGTCCTCCGCGTCCGCGAAGCGGCGGATACGACCCACGCCGGCGCCGGTCGGCTGCAGCTTGGGGCCTGCGAGCGCGAACTCGATGCGCTGCTCGACGTCGTCGGGGAGCTTCACACCGCCCCGCGCGAAGATCTTGATGCCGTTGTCGGGCGCGGGATTGTGCGACGCGGAGACCATCACGCCGAAGTCGGCGTCGGTGTCGGCCACGAGGAACGCGGCCGCCGGGGTCGGCAGCACTCCGGCGTCATCGACGTCGACGCCGGAGGAGGCCAGACCGGCCGCGACCGCCGCCGCGAGGAACTCGCCGGAGATGCGCGGATCGCGCGCGAGCACCGCGCGTGGGCGTCGCCCCGCGGCACGCCGCGCCTCGGCGGAACGGCCCTGGCCCAGGACGACCGCGGTCGCCTGGGCCAGGGTGAGAGCAAGATCGGCGGTGAGGGGGCCGTTGGCCAGCCCCCGCACGCCGTCCGTGCCGAACAGCGCCATGGAGCGGATCAGCGCTTCGAGTACTGAGGAGCCTTGCGCGCCTTCTTGAGACCGGCCTTCTTGCGCTCCTTGACGCGAGCGTCACGCGAGAGGAAGCCGGCCTTCTTGAGGGTCGGGCGGTTGTTCTCGGCGTCGATCTCGTTGAGCGCGCGCGCGATGCCGAGGCGCAGCGCGCCGGCCTGGCCCGAGGGGCCACCGCCCTGGATGCGGGCGATCACGTCGTAGGCGCCCGCGAGGTTCAGCACCGTGAACGGGTCGTTGATGAGCTGCTGGTGCAGCTTGTTCGGGAAGTAGTCCTCGAGCGTGCGGCCGTTGACCGTGATCGAGCCGGAGCCCGGCACGAGACGGACGCGGGCGATCGCCTGCTTGCGGCGGCCGACGGCCGCACCCGGCACCGAGAGAACGGGGCGGGGGGCGTCGACGACCACGTCGGCCGGCGTCTCGGTCGAGTAGTTGTTGTCGGTGGAGTCCTGGATGTTCGCCACGAGTGTGTCCTTTGGGTGAGCGGCGCTTACTGGGCGACCTGGTCGAAGGTGTAGGCCTTGGGCTGCTGCGCGGCGTGCGGGTGCTCGGCACCCGCGTAGACCTTCAGCTTGGACAGCTGCTGACGACCGAGGCTGTTCTTGGGGAGCATGCCGCGGATCGCCTTCTCGACGGCGCGGACGGGGTTCTTCTCGAGGAGCTCGGAGTAGGCGACCGCCTTGAGACCGCCCGGGTAGCCCGAGTGGCGGTAGGCGAGCTTCTGCTGGAGCTTCTGACCGGTGAGGGCCACCTTCTCGGCGTTGACGACGATGACGAAGTCGCCGGTGTCGACGTGGTTCGCGAAGGTGGGCTTGTGCTTGCCGCGGAGGATCGCGGCAGCGTGCGAGGCGAGGCGGCCGAGCACGACGTCGGTGGCGTCGATGACCAGCCATTCACGCTGGATCTCGCCTGCCTTGGGGGTGAAAGTGCGCGTCACAGTTGTGCTGCTTTCTGTATCGAACGGAGAGGTTCGTGAATCCCGCTCCGGGGTGCTTGTGCGAGGGATGCTCGCGCAAGACGCCAGTGGAGGGCTCACGTTCGCGGTGACGCCCAGCAAGGCGCACCAAAGGGAGAGTCTACGTCATCGGGATGCCGCGGCCAAATGCCGGTGCGCAGATCGCTGCGCACCGGCATCCGGTCATCAGGCGCTGCGGCGCCTGCGCACCCACAGCAGGAGCCCGCCGACGAGCAGCAGCAGTCCGCCGCCGATCGGCACGAGCACGTTCATCGCGGCACCGGTGTAGGCCAGCGGCGGCTCGAACTCGTTCTCCACGACGATCGATGAGTCGTCACCCGTGAGGGTGATCTGGGCGCTCGCCGACGTGGTCACCGTCGTGCCGACATGGATGCGGGTCGCCGTGGCACCGCCCGTGTCGGTCTCGGTCAGGTCGCACACGGTGCCGATCGGGACATCCGAGATGGTCAGCGTCGCCGCCGCCGTCCCGCCGATCTGCGCGGTGACGTCGCGCAGTGTGACGCCCGCCGGATACACCGTGCTCGTGTAGGTGCACACGACATGCACCGGGAAGGTGCGGGTGATCCCGATCGACCCGAGTCCGCTCAGCTCCTTCGAGATGACGACCGGGGCGACGTCGAAGGCGTTCGTGAACGCCACCGTGCTCTGGTCGGCGGCCGACACGTCGGGCAGCGGCGAGAGGGTCGCCGTCGTGCCCGTCACCGCGGGCTGCGTCACGCCACCCTCGGTGACGGCCACCGTCGTGCGCGCGGCGCCGGCGGCATCCGTCTCCGTCACGCGGCAGTCGGCGCCCTCGGGAAGACCCGTCCAGGTGAACGAGCCGCCTGCGGCGATGCTCTGCGTCAACGGCTCGGTCGCAGCCACCGCGGCCCCGTTGAACGTGCAGGCGAGCGCGACCTGGAACGGCCCGTAGGTGAGCGGATGCCCCGTGGCATCCGTCGCCTGCGAGTCGACCGTCTTGGTGACCGTCACCTGCGCCAGTCGGAAGGTGTTCTGCACCTGGAGCGCGGGCTGCGCCTGATCGCCGACCGAGAGCACGGTCGGGTCGGTCGCGACGGTGAAGGTGTAACCCGTCGCCGCGTCGGCCAGCGGCGCGCCCGTCGCGGACTGGATCTCACTCAGTCCCGCGCCGCCCGCGTCGGTCTCCCGGAGGATGCAGGAGGATCCGCTCGCGATGCCCGTGTAGTCGGCCACGGGGGACGCCGCATCGACGATGCGCGTCGCCCCGCCGGGCAGCACGACCGACTCGCCCCCGCGCGTGCACGCGAGGTCGAACGTGAACTGCGCGGTGCCGTAGGTCGCCGCCCCCGCACCGGCGAAGGTCTTCGTGACCTGGACGGAGCCCGTCAGGTACCAGTTCGTCAGCGCGACGGTGGCCAGACCGCTCGTGGGGATCGTGACGACGCCCGTCGTCGTGTCGGTTCCGTCGTTCGGCGTGATGACGACCGCGTCGGCGCCGAGGAGCGCGTTCTCGGTCACATCGCACGTGGAGCCCGCGAGGATGCCGGTCACGGACGCCGTCCACGCGCCCGACGCGCTGAGCGTGCGGGTGGTGTCGACGAGCGTCTGCCCGTTCAGCGTGCACACCACGTGCGCGGTGAAGGACTGGGTCTCACCGAACTGATCCGCGCCGCCCCCCTCGAACGACTTCCTGAGCGTGAGCCCGGCGACGTCGTAGAGGTTCTCGAACGACACGGCGTTCTGGGTCGCCCCACCGGTGCCGTTCGGGCTCAGCTCGGGGATGTCCGCCGTGCGCGTGGCCTG
>NZ_MEGA01000046.1:0-16276 GCF_001725695.1 Microbacterium sp. SCN 71-21 | reverse complement strand
TAGCGCGCCCGTCTCGCCCTTCCCCCCCTTCCCCCTCCCCCTTTCCTCTCCCCCCTCTCCCCCTCCCCCTTCGCCGAATCCACGCCCCGCCGCCGAATCCACGCCCCGCCGACGTCGGGAACGGGGTGACTCGGCGGCGAAGTGTTGATTCGGCGGAAGTGAGGGCGGGAGTGAGGGCGGGGGCGGGGCGGCGGCGAGAGGGCGGGCGCGCGCTACGCGGCGGCGGCGAGCGAGGGCGACGCGCGCTACGCGGCGGCGAGGGCGCGGTCGAGCGCGGCGACCACCCACGCGACCGACTCGGCCGTGATGCACAGCGGCGGCTTGATCTTCAGCACGTTCTTGTGGTCGCCGGTGGGCTGCACGATGCATCCGTCGTCGAGCAGCAGGTCGCACACGCGCCGCGCGAGCTCGGGGGCGGGAGTCAGGTCGGCGTCGACGACGAGTTCGACCCCGAGGTAGAGGCCCATGCCGTGCACCGCACCGATCGACGGATGCCGCGTCCCCAGGGCCCGCAGCGCGTCACCGAACAGCGCGCCGACCCGCTGCGCGTTGCCCTGCAGGTCGTCGTCGCGGAGCGCATCGAGCACGGCGACGCCGACCCGCGCACTCACCGGACTGCCGCCGGCGGAGGAGAAGAAGCTGCCCTCCTGCTCGAACGCCTCGGCGATCGCGGCGGTCGTGATGACAGCCCCGAGCGGCTGGCCGTTGCCCATGGCCTTCGCCACCGCGATCACGTCGGGCACGGCGCCCTGCTGCTCGAAACCCCAGAAGTGCGCGCCGAGCCGCCCGTAGCCCACCTGCACCTCGTCGGAGATGCACACCCCGCCGAGCGCCCGCACCCGTTCGTAGAGGCCCGCGAGGTAGCCGTCGGGCAGCAGCACGCCGCCACCGTTGCCGAAGATCGGCTCGATGACGACACCGGCGAGCTGTGCGCGTCCGTCGGCGCCGAGCGCGTCGAGGCGGGCGTCGACGTCGGCGAGATAGGCGGCCGCCGATCCTCGCCCGCGATGCGTGCCGCGCACCGGGTTGGGGGCGTCGAGCAGTTCGACCCAGTCGGGTCGCGTCTCGAGGGCACGCGGGTTGTCGCCGATCGAGGTCGAGACGGCGTCGGAGCCGATCGTCCACCCGTGGTACGCCTCTCGCGCCGCAAGGATGCGTCCGCGCCCGGTGGCGGTGAACGCGAGCCGCAGCGCGAGATCGACCGCTTCGCTGCCGCTGTTGACGAGGAACACCCGGTCGAGCCCGGCGGGCGCGAGGGCGGCGAGACGCTCGGACAGCTCGGCGATCGCCGCGTAGTGGAAGCGCGAGTTCGTGTTCAGCAGCGTCCACTGCCGCGCGGCGGCATCGACGATGCCGGGGTGGGCGTGGCCCGCGATCGTGACGTTGTTGACGACGTCGACGTAGGTCTGCGCCTCGGTGTCGATGAGGTGCTCGCGCCAGCCGCGTTCGATCTGCGGCGGGCGCGAGTAGTAGTGCTCCTGCGCTGCGGCGACGTGAGCGTCGCGGCGGGCGAGAGTGTCGGCGGGCGCGATGACCGGCGCGGATGCCGCCACCCCGAGCACGCGCGACGGGTCGGGGCTGATGCGGCGCCAGAGGTCAGCGAGCCGCGGGGTGACGCACGCGGGCGGACGGCGATCGTCGGCGGGCCCGAGCTGCACGTGCACGACGTCCCCCCGGGATGCGTCGCCGAGCCGGGCACCCGGCGCGACCTCGCCGAGGACGAACGGTGCGACCCCGTCCACCCAGAGGGTGGCGTCGTCGCCGTGCAGCGCCAGCCCGGTGCGGGTCGCGACGACACGTCCCGCGAACGGGGCGGCGAGCGTGCAGCCCTCGGGAGCCACGAGGTCGACACCCAGCGCCCGGGTCGCCGCCCTACCGCGGGGGGCGAGCAGCCGCGTGCGCGTCAGCCGGAACTCGCCCCAGCGCGTGTGCGCGAGCCCACCGGCGGCGCGCAGCACGCGCTCCTCGATTCCCGGTTCGAGCCAGTCCCCCGCTGCCAGCGCGTCGCTCGTGACGGAGAGATCGACGGATGCCGCGGCGATCCCCGCGGGCAGCAGGGTGGCCGTGGCATCCGCTCGGGGATCGTCGAGCCCGCGCGCGACCGCGCGGACGAGGTACGCCATCTCGCCCGCGTCGCGCGCCGCCGCCGCGGCGAACGCGCGCCACTCTGCGCCGCGGCGCTCGTCGGCGTAGTCGTTGTCGCCGTCGAGGGCGACCTGGTGCTCGCCGCTGACCACGAGCACGGCGCAGCGCAGCACGACGAGCGGCCAGAGCGCGTCGAGTTCGGCGTCTGTGAGGGCGACATGGGCGGCGAACCCGCGCACGGTCGCGAGGAACAGCGCGTCGGGATCGTCGCGCATGTAGGCGCAGGCGGATGCCGCGACGAGCTCGGCCACGCGCCACGTGACCATGAGGTCGCCGAAGTCGATGACCCCGACCCGGCCGTCGGAGTCCCGCACGAGGTTGTCGTCGGTGACGTCGGCGTGGATGGGCTGCGGGGGCAGCAGGTCGGCGAGCGCCGCGACGCGGGCGGCGGCGCTGTCGGTCGCCGCGCGCACCAGCGCCCGGCGGCCGGGGTCGGTGACCGCGTCGATCAGGTCGTCGACGACCCGGGCACCCTCGCGGATGTCCCACTGCGACGCGTGCGCCGCCGGCTCGACGTCGAGCGCCGCAAGCGCCGCGGCGACGCGCCCGGCGGTGTCGCCGACGAGAGCGGCCTCGGCCTCGCCGTAGCCGGCCGTCTCGATGAGCGGTTCGCCGTCGACGTACTCGAGCACGCGCACGAGGTGAGGTCCTCCGGCGAAGCCGACGGGCACGATGTGCTCGCCGTCCCGCGCCGCCACCGCGGACGCCACCCGCAGCCCCGCCCGGCGCAGCAGCCGGAGCGCCTCGTGCTGGGCCTCGAGGTCGCGGCGGTCGGTCGCCGCATGCGCGATCTTCACGACGACACGGCCGGATGCGGCATCCACCCGATAGTTGCGATCCTGCTGGCTGCCGAGCTCGCGCACCTCGCCGTCGAGCCCCCACAGCTCGCGGGCGACGGCGGCCGCCTCGGCGGCGGAGACCTCGGGGCGGGCGCCCGCACTCGCATCGACGGTCATGGTGCGATCCTCTCGTCCGTCTTCCGTATACCGGATGCCGCGGCGCGTCGGCAAGGCGCGCGTGCAGCGCGGCGGTGGTCGGGCACGGTGCCGATGCCACGCTGCGGCCGGCGGAGAGCATGACCGCGGCGCCCGGGCGAGGGGCGCCCGGACCGCACGGCCGCCGCCCGCACAGCGGCGAGGGCTCAGCCCGCGAGCACGACCTTCAGCTGTTCGATGGCCCAGTCGAGCTCGGTCGCGCGCACGACGAGCGGTG
This sequence comes from Microbacterium sp. SCN 71-21, assembly GCF_001725695.1. NCBI lineage: Bacteria > Bacillati > Actinomycetota > Actinomycetes > Micrococcales > Microbacteriaceae > Microbacterium > Microbacterium sp. SCN 71-21. Next base: position 12,919 of record NZ_MEGA01000046.1, on the reverse strand, counting down.
GCGCGATGCGGATGGTCTGGCCGTGCGTGTCCTTCACGAGCACGCCGCGCGCGAGCAGGCGCTCGGCGATCTCGCGTCCGGTGCCGACGACGGGATCGATGTCGATGCCGGCCCAGAGCCCGGCGCTGCGGACCGCGACGACGCCGTGCCCGATGAGGTCGTCGAGCCGGGCGCGCAGGTGCTCGCCGAGTGCGAGCGCGCGCTGCTGGAACTCTCCCGACGCCAGCATCTCGACGACCCGCAGGCCCACCGCCGCCGCGAGCGGGTTGCCGCCGAAGGTCGAGCCGTGCTCACCGGGGCGGATGACCCCGAGCACGTCACGGTCGGCGACGACGGCGGAGACGGGCAGGATGCCCCCTCCCAGCGCCTTGCCGAGCAGGTACACGTCGGGCACCACGTCCTCGCGATCGCAGGCGAAGGTGGTGCCGACCCGGCCGAGGCCCGACTGGATCTCGTCAGCGATGAACAGCACGCCCCGGCGGGTGCAGATCTCCCGCACCGCCCGCAGGTAGCCCTCGGGCGGGAGGATGACCCCCGCCTCGCCCTGGATCGGCTCGATCAGCACGGCGGCGGTGTTCTCGCCGATCGCCGCATCGATCGCCGCCGCGTCGCCGTACGGCACGCCCACGAAGCCGGGGGTGAACGGCCCGAAGCCATCCCGGGCCGACTCGTCGGTGGAGAACCCGACGATCGTGGTCGTGCGGCCGTGGAAGTTGTCGTGCGCGACGATGATCTCGGCCGCGCCCGCCGGCACGCCCTTCACCCGGTACGCCCAGGCGCGGGCTACCTTGATGCCCGTCTCGACGGCCTCGGCGCCCGTGTTCATCGGCAGCACGAGATCCTTGCCGCACAGCTCGGCGAGGGCCGCGGCGAACGCGCCGAGCTGGTCGTTGTGGAACGCCCTGCTCGTGAGCGCGACCCGTGAGAGCTGCTCGGTGAGGGCGGCGGTGATCGCCGGGTGCAGGTGTCCGAAGTTGACGGCCGAGTAGGCGGAGAGCAGGTCGAGGTAGCGGCGGCCCTCGACATCCGTCACCCAGGAGCCCTCAGCACGGGCGACGACCACCGGCAGCGGGTGGTAGTTGTGGGCGAGGTGCTCGTCCTCGTGGGCGATGTAGCCCGCGGTCAGCGCGTCGGTCGTGAGGTCGCTCATGCGCTCCTCCGGATCTCGAGCGTGCAGCACTTGATGCCGCCGCCGCCGAGCAGCAGCTCGGACAGGTCGACGAGCACCGGGTTGTAGCCGCGCTCGCGCAGCTGCGCCTCGAAGCCGGTCGCCCGCGGAGAGATGAACACGTTGCGACCGTCGGAGGCGGAGTTCAGGCCGAAGACCGCGCCGTCGGCATCCGACACCTCGATCGCCTCGGGGAAGAGGCGCTGCAGGGTCGCACGGGATGCCGCGTCGAACGCGGTGGGCAGGTAGGCGATGTTCGCGCGCTCGACGCCGCCGGGTCCCTGCACCGGGTCGAGCACCGAGATCGCCGTGTCGAGGTGGTAGAACCGCGGGTCGGTGAGGGTCAGCGAGACGACCTCGCGGTCGAACACCTCGGCGACCTCGCGGTGGCTGTCACCGGTGGAGCGGAAGCCGGTGCCGGCGAGGATGATGTCTCCCGCCAGCAGGAAGTCGCCCTCGCCCTCGTTCGTCTCGCGCGGCTCGACGACAGTGAGGCCGTTCTCGCGGAACCAGGTCATGAACGGCTGCTCCTCGCCGGCGCGCTCGGCGAAGCGGAACTTCGGGCCGTAGGCGACACCGTCGATCACGAAGCCGCCGTTGGCGGTGTAGACCATGTCGGGCAGTCCCTCGACCGGGTCGATGAGCTGCACCTCGTGACCGAGGTCGAGGTAGGTGTCGTAGAGCGCCTGCCACTGGTCGACGGCGAGCTGCGTGTCGGTGGGGTTGGCGGGCTCCATCCACGGGTTGATGCGGTAGCTCACCGTGAAATGGGTGGGCTTGCACATCAGGTAGGTGCGGTGCTGGGCGATGCGGGTGGAACCGGTCGGGTGCGTCATTGTGCTCCTTGTGAGGGGGCGGCGGACGCTGTCCAGAGGCCCGGCGGAGCAAGAAGCCGACGTTCCGGGCACGCCACCCGCATTGTCTCACGGAGCCGGGCGGTGGCGCAGTATCGGTGCGAGAAGAGCGGATGCCGCGGCATCCAGCCCTTGCGTCGTTCCCCGTGAGTTCGCTATGCCGGTCGTGGAGGTGCGGATGTTACGCGTATTATCGTTGACCTGACACAACGAATCGGGCGCCACTGACGCGCCCGCCCGATCTCTTCGGCCGTTGCACCCCACTTCCCTTCTCTCCCCTGAGGAAACATGACTGACGTCGCTGTGAAGAGCCTGGTCACCAAGAGCAACCCGGTGATGACCCACCGGCAGATCCTCTTCGTGATCTTCGGGCTCATGGCCGGAATGTTCCTGTCCGCTCTCGACCAGACGATCGTGGGAACCGCGATCCGCACGATCGGCGACGACCTGAACGGGCTCAGCCAGCAGGCGTGGGTGACCACCGCCTACCTGATCCTGTCGACGATCGCAACGCCCATCTACGGCAAGCTGTCCGACATCTTCGGCCGCCGGCCGCTGTTCATCTTCGCGATCGTGGTCTTCATCATCGGATCCGTCGCGGCGAGCTTCTCGTCGTCGATGATCGAGCTGGCTGCATTCCGCGCGATCCAGGGACTCGGCGCCGGTGGCCTCATGTCGATGCCGCTCGCGATCATGGGCGACATCCTCGCGCCCCGTGAGCGCGCGAAGTACCAGGGCTACTTCCTCGCCGTCTTCGGCATCTCGTCGGTCATCGGCCCGCTCGTGGGCGGACTGTTCGCCGGGGCATCCGAGATCCTGTTCATCGCCGGATGGCGCTGGGTGTTCCTCATCAACGTGCCGATCGGCATCATCGCCCTCGCGATCGTGATGCGCTTCCTGCACATCCCCCGCCAGCCGCGGCATTCGGTGCGCATCGACTGGTTCGGTGCGGCCACCGTCATCATCGCGCTCGTGCCGCTGCTGCTCGTGGCCGAGCAGGGTCGCGACTGGGGTTGGAGCTCGCCCATCTCGATCGCTTGCTACGTGGTCGGCGGCCTCGGCATCATCGCCTTCATCATCGTGGAGAGCATCATGAAGGATGACGCGCTCATCCCGCTGAAGCTCTTCCGCTCGTCGACCTTCTCGATGGCGACCGTGATCGGCGTCTTCGTCGGCTTCGGCATGTTCGGCGCGATGCTGACCCTGCCGCTCTATCTGCAGCTCGTGCTCGGCTCCTCGCCGACCGAGAGCGGTTTCCAGCTGCTGCCGATGATCCTCGGCCTCATGATCTCCTCGATCGCGAGCGGCCAGATCATCTCCCGCACCGGTCGCTACCGCATCTTCCCGACGATCGGCACGTTCTTCATGGCGGCGGGCTTCTTCACGCTGACGCTCATGAAGTACGACACGTCGTACTGGCAGATCGCGGGATCCATGCTGCTGATCGGCCTCGGCCTCGGCCAGCTGATGCAGACGCTCACGATCGCGTCGCAGAACTCGGTCGGCCTGCGCGACATGGGTGTGGCGACGTCGGCGTCGACGTTCTTCCGCCAGATCGGTGGAACCCTCGGCACCGCCGTGCTGCTGTCGCTGCTGTTCACGGTCATGCCGGCGAACCTGCAGACCAACTTCACCGACAAGGCGACGCTGACCGCCGCGCTCGACGCCGCGCTCGACCCGACGGTCGCGCAGGCTCCCGAGAACCAGGGCATCATGACGAAGGTCTACGACCCGATCGTCTCGAAGGTGACCGACGGCGCGCTGACCCAGGCGCAGGACGGCGTGAACCAGGCCAAGGCCGCAGCGGCGTCCGTCGTCGCGCAGCAGGTCGCCGCCGGCGCCATCCCCGCCTCCGCGCAGGCGCAGGCGACCGCCGCCGCCCAGGCGCAGGCGATCACCTCCGCCGCCGCACAGATCCAGCAGGAGCTGCCGGTCGCGAAGGTGGCCTCCGACGGCACCGTGACGCTCGACTTCTCGGACGCCACCGCCCGCCAGTCGTTCGTCGACACGATCGTGCCGACGATCATCGACAACGCCAGCTCGTCGTCGGGATCGTCGTTCGACAACTCGACGATGGACGACACCGCGTTCCTCAACGGCGCCGACCCGCGTCTGTCGAAGCCGCTGCTGACCGCGTTCAACCAGTCGACCGTGCTCGTCTACTGGGTCGCCATGTTCGTGGTGCTCATCGCGTTCGTGCTGACGCTGTTCTTCCGCACGCCGCCGCTGCGCCAGAAGTCGGCGCTGCAGGAGGCCCACGACGAGCAGCGGCATGCCGAGAAGGATGCCGCCTCCCTCGAGGCCGAAGCGGCCCTCGCCGCCGCCGAGGCGGGCGCGCTCGTCGGCCCGACGGCCCGCGACGAGGAGCCGGCCGGCGACGCCGAGGAGGACGTCGAGCCCGGCATGACGCGCCGCGAGTACCGCGAGACGCACCAGGACTGACCCCGACGCCGGTGGGGGCGGATGCCGCGGCATCCGCCCCCACCGGCGTTTCGGGCAGCGCGCGTCGGGCCGCAGGCGACGACGGCAGCGAGCCATCGCCGCCCGCCACCGCCTGCCATCGCACGCAGATGAGAGCCGCCGCCTCCGATAGCCGTACGCCTCGCGCAAGGTCGGAACTCCTGCCCGGCACGCCGCCCGGCAGCGCCCCCACCGGCGTGTCCCCGAAAAGTTCCGACCTTGCGCGCGCGGTCGCGCGACCCGAGCGCCGCTCGGCCGACCGGCACCGCGGTCAGATGACCGCCTGCGACCAGTCGTCGGGGTTGCCGAAGCGGTGCGCGGTGATCGCGATGGCCTGCTCGTGCAGGAACGGCAGCAGCTCGAGCCGCCCCGCGGTCGTCACGTCTGCGGCGTAGATCGCGAGATCGGGGTCGCCGCCGACGGCCCGCGCGAGTGCGGTGTGCAGCACCGCGGTCTCAGCACGGGGACCGATCAGGCGCACCCTCGGTGGCCGGGATGCCGCGGCCTCCGGCCCGCCCACGATGCGCGCCGTCCACTCGTCGTCGCTCTCGACGAACACGGTGATGCCCGCCTCCACGAGTCCCCGTCGCACGGCGGGCGGGAGGCCGGCCGCGACCGACAGCACGGTCGCACCCGCGGCCCGGATCGCGGCGATCGAGACGCGGAGCACCTGCTGCAGTTCGGCGCCCGCGGTGGCGCGAAGGCCGACCTCGACCGGCCGGTAGCGCAGCAGGTTTCGCTCGATGCCGAGGTGCGAGACATCCCGAACCTGGCCGAACTCCCGATCCCACTCGATCGCGTCCGACAGAGCGGCACGGCGCAGCCAGTCGAAGCGCGGGTAGTCGAGCGACGGCTGGGACGCCTCGATGAGCGCGGTGATGCGCGAGTCGAGCCCGCGCAGGTGCAGGGTGCCCGACGCGGTGCCGGTCGATGCCCGCCAGCCGCCGAGGCCGACGAGGTGGTTCGGGCCGCCGGCTTTGGCGCCCGCGCCGACCGACGAGCGCTTCCAGCCGCCGAACGGCTGACGCTGCACGATCGCACCCGTCGTGCCGCGGTTCACGTAGAGGTTGCCGGCCTGCACGTGGTCGAGCCAGATGCCGAGCTCCTCGGGACTCTGCGTGTACAGGCCCGCGGTCAGCCCGTAGTCGACGGCGTTCTGCAGGGCGATGGCCTCGCCGAGGGTCGCGGCGTGCATGATGCCGAGCACGGGGCCGAAGAACTCCTCGCGATGGAACCGCGACCCCGGCGCCACACCGGTGCGGATGCCCGGCGACCACAGCCGCCCGGCCAGCTCGGGCACGGCGTCGAGCTCCTGCGGCTCGAGCAGCCAGCGCTGTCCCGGCTCGAGCTCGGTGAGCGCCCACTTCAGCTTGCCCTGCGGCATCTCGACGACGGGGCCGATCTCGGTGCGGGGGTCGGCGGGGGTGCCGACGCGCAGCGAGCGGGCGGCATCGACGATCTGCCGGGCGAAGCGCTCCGACCGGCCCACCGACCCGACGAGGATCGCGAGCGACGCCGCCGAGCACTTCTGACCGGCGTGCCCGAAGGCGCTCTTGACCAGATCGGATGCCGCCAGGTCGAGGTCCGCTGTCGCGGTGACGATCATCGCGTTCTTGCCGCTCGTCTCGGCGAGAAGGGAAAGGTCGGGACGCCACGAGCGGAACAGCGCCGCGGTCTCCCACGAGCCGGTGAGGATGACGCGGTCCACCGCGGGGTGGGTGATGAGGGCCTCGCCCAGCTCGCCCTCGTCGATGTCGACGAGGGTGACGAGGCCGTCGGGGAGGCCGATGGTCGCCAGCGCCTCGACGATGACGGCAGCACAGCGCCGCGCCTGAGGGGCGGGCTTGAAGATGACGCCGGACCCGGCGGCGAGCGCGGCGAGCACGCCGCCCGCCGGGATCGCGAGCGGGAAGTTCCACGGCGGGGCGACGACGGTGAGACCGACCGGCTCGAACACCGCACCGGGCACGGCGTCGAGCTCACGGGCGGTGGCGGCGTAGTAGTTCGCGAAGTCGACCGCCTCGCTGACCTCCACGTCGGCCTCGGCGAACACCTTCCCGGTCTCGTCCGCGGCGACTTCGATGAGCTCGGCGCGACGGGCCTCGAGGGCGCGCGCGGCCTGCTGCAGTACGACCGCGCGGTCGGCGGCGGGCACCGACCCCCAGGCGATGCCCGCCGTCCGGGCGCGGGCGATCGCATCCTCGAGGCGTGCGCGGTCGTCGATCCGCGCGGCGCGCATGGTCACGTCGCCGACGTGCGAGACGCCGATGCGCGCGAAGATCTGCCGCGCCCAGTCGCGGTTCTGAGGCAGCGCGGGGTCGGTGTCGGCCGCGTTACGGAACCCGGGGGCGCCGACCGCATGCTCGCCGCTCTCCTTGAGCGAGAACACCGCGGTCTCGACCAGGTCGGCTCCGCCGAAGCCGCGCACGTCCTCGGCGCCGTCGTGGGCGATGCCCAGCACCGCCTGGGTGAGACCGGCGGAGCCGAGCGGCGGAGCGGGTTCGCGAAGGATCGACGGGTCACCGGATGCGGGCGCGTCGCCGCGCTGCTGGGTGCGCGCGGCACCGGTGCGCAGCGAGGCATCCGTCGACCTCTCGAGCGCCGCGAGGAACCTGTCGCGCTCGCGCACCCAGAGGCTCTCGTCGTCGGCGAGCTCGAACGCGGCGGAGAGGAAGTTCTCGCTCGACGCGTTCTCTTCGAGGCGGCGCACGAGGTAGCTGATGGCGACGTCGAACTCGTCGGGGCGCACGACCGGCACATACAGCAGCACATGACCGACCTCGCGGGTGACCGCCTGCACCTGGCCCTGCGCCATGCCGAGCAGCATCTCGATCTCGATCGCGTCGCGCACGCCGCGTTCGCCGGCGAGCAGCCATGCGTAGGCGACGTCGAAGAGGTTGTGCCCGGCGACACCGAGGCGCACCGCGTCGGCGTGTGCGGGGGTGAGCGCCCAGTCGAGGCAGCGCAGGTAGTTCGCGTCGGTGTCGAGCTTCGTCTCGTAGGGCGCCTGCGGCCAACCGTGCAGCACGGCGTCGACCTTCTCCATGGCCAGGTTCGCGCCCTTCACGAGCCGCACCTTGATGCGCGCGCCACCCGCGGCGACCCGCTCTCCCGCCCACGCGGTCAGCTGCTGCAGCGCGGGCAGCGCGTCGGGCAGGTAGGCCTGCAGCACGATGCCCGCCTCGAGTCCGGCAAGACGTGGATCCTCGAGGATGCGGGTGAACACCGCGATCGTGAGGTCGAGGTCGCGGTACTCCTCCATGTCGAGGTTAATGAACGTGCCGTCGGTGGCGGCACTGACGTAGAGGGGCAGGAGGCGTTCGACGACGAGGTCGACGGTCTCGTCGAATGCCCACATCGAGATGTGGCTGGCGATCGCGGAGACCTTCACCGACACGTAGTCGACGTCGGGGCGGCGGATCAGCTCGTGGATGCCCTCGAGTCGCCGCAGCGCCTCGTGCTCGCCGAGCACGGCCTCACCGAGCAGGTTGAGGTTGAGGCGGGCGCCGTCGGCGCGGAGGGCCGCGAGGGCGGGGCCGAGCTTCTCGGCGCGCGCGTCGACGATGAGGTGGCCGACCATGTCGCGCAGCACGCGCCGCGCGATCGGCACGACGGCAGCGGGCGCCACGGGGGCGAGGGCGCCGCCCGTGCGCACCGCGCTGCGGAGGTACCAGGGCAGGAAGTCGGGCACCAGGGGGGCGATTCGCGACAGATGGGATGCCGCGGCCGCCAGGCTCTCGGGACGCATGACGCCGTCGACGAAGCCGATCGTGAAGGGCAGTCCGTTCGGGTCCCGCAGCACTCCGGCGAGGCGTTCCGCCGCCGGATCGACGTCGGCCGCCGCCGCTTCCCGCACCCACCGGTGCGCGAGCTCGACCGCCTGCCCGCTCAGTTCCGTCCCGACCGCATCCGTCATCTGCCGCACCACGCTTCCGTCCCTTCCACCCTGCCACTCGTGACCCGTGATCCCAGGGTGGCGGCACGCATCCTTCGAGAAAAGCGACTGTTTATGATCAATACACATCGGTCCTATCGAATGGATGCCATGTTCGAACTCCGGCGCCTGCGCATGCTGCACGAGTTCGCGCTGCGCGGCACCCTCGCCGCCGTGGCCGAGGCGCTGTCGTACAGCCCGTCGACGATCTCGCAGCAGCTCGACCAGCTTGAGAAGGATGCCGCGGTGCCCCTGTTCGTCGCCGACGGCCGGCGCCTCCGCCTCACCGAGCACGGCGAGCTGCTCGCGGCGTACGCCGAACGAGCCCTCGACGAAGACGAACGCGTGCGCGGCGAACTGGAGGCGCTGCGTCCGGGCGCGGCGCCCGTGCGGGTGGCACTCATGCAGACGGCGGCCCTCGCCCTGCTGCCCGACGCCCTCGCGCTCCTCGCTGCGCGCGAGCCCGACCTGCGCCTCGAGGCGGCCGCCGTGCCACCCGAGGAGGGCTTGTTCGAGCTGTCCGCCCGACGCTTCGACCTCGTCGTGGCCGAGCAGTACCCCGGTCACACCCGCGCCCACCGCGACGGGCTGACCCGTCGCATCCTCGGTCGCGACCCGATCCGTCTCGCCGTCCCGCGCGGCGACCGGGCACGGGGACTGCGCGACCTCGCCGACCGGCCGTGGGTGCTGGAGCCGGAGGGCACCGCCGCGCGGCAGTGGGCGGTGCAGCAGTGTCGGGCGGCGGGCTTCGAACCGGACGTGCGCTACGCCCTGCCCGACCTCACCGCCCATGTGGGACTCGTCGCCGCGGGCCGTGCGGTCGCCATGCTGCCCGACCTCGTCTGGGCCGGGGCGCGGCCTCCCGTACGCACGATCACCCTTCCCGACGCACCGACGCGCGAGGTGTTCGTCGCCACCCGCGCGGCCTCGGGGACGCGTCGGCGCGTGGGCGCCGTCGTCGATGCGCTCGCCGACGCCCTCACCGCGCGCACCTCCGCGGTCGCGGGCGGCGGGCGCGGCGGGGCATCCGCCTGATCAGCCCCAGACGCTCGGTGCGGGGGCCTTCGTCGGCGGCAGCGCCACGTCGAGCGCCCACTCGCTGAGCCACGCCTCGGGGGCGGGCACGGTCGCCGGGTCGATGCCCATGGCCTCGAACACCTCGGAGGTGGGCAGCACCCCGCCGGCTCGTCGCACGAAGCGGGAGCGCACGAACAGTCGGGCGTAGATCTCGCCGCGCACCACCGCGCGGTGCTCGAGATAGATCGCCTTGTCGTCGGCGGAGATCACCTTCGACTCGATGTCGAAGCGCTGCCACAGGTGCAGCGACTTACGGTGGGTGATCGTCGAGCTCGCCACGACCGGGTACCAGCCGCGAGCGCGCATGAGATCCCACAGACCCGAGCGCATGATGAGGTCGAAGCGGCCGAGGTCGAACAACGACAGGTACCGTCCGTTGTTCATGTGCCCCACGAGGTCGAGGTCGGTGGGGAGGGTCGTGAGCCGCACACGGCCCACGAACGAGGCGTCGGCGATGACGCCGTCACGACGCAGACGACGCCGAGCGACGAACAGCACGAGCAGGGTGCGCCAGATCACGTTCACGACCGTGGATCGTACTGATCGTGGATGTCAGCACGCATTCCGTTGTCGGATGCCTACAGGTTCGTGCGGCATGCACAGCCGATTTCGCGGCCCCGCCGCGGCCGGTTAGAGTCTGGCCATGAACGCCGATCTGCAGATCGATCTGATCGTCCGCCCCGTGCGCGACGTCGATGCCGAAGCCCTGGGACGCGTGCACGCCACCTGCTGGCACGAGACGTACGACCACCTCATCAGCAAAGCCGCTCTCGAGAAGGTCTCCCCCCGCCGCCTTGCCGAACTGTGGACCCATTGGGCCGCGCAGGGCCCCGAGTTCCGCATGAGCGCGGCCCTCGTCGACGGCGAGATCGTGGGCTTCGTCGGCTCCGGCCCGGCACGCGACCGCGACGCCCCTCGTGAGCGCGAGCTCTATTTCATCTACCTGCTGAGCGCATGGCAGGGAACCGGCATCGGCCAGCAGCTGTTCGACGCCGCCGTCGACGAGGGCGAGCCGCTCTACCTCTGGGTGGCCTCCGACAACCCCCGCGCGCACCGCTTCTACGAGCGCAACGGGTTCCACCTCGACGGTGACACCCACACGGAGCCCTTCCTCGGTGAGACGCTCACCGAGGTGCGCTTCGTGCGCTGACCCGACGTGCTGCAGATCTGGGCGCTGCCCGGGCTCCCTGAGATCGCTGCGGGCGACGACCTCGTCGCACTCATCGGAGCCGCGGCATCCGATCAGCTGCGCGATGGGGACATCCTCGTCGTGACGTCGAAGATCGTGTCGAAGGCCGAGGGACGGTTCGTCCTCGCCGACGACCGCGAGGACGCCATCACCGCGGAGACGGTGCGCCTCGTCGCCAGCCGCACCGCCCCCAGCGGCCACACGACGCGCATCGTCGAGAATCGGCTGGGCATCGTCTCAGCCGCGGCCGGCGTCGACGCGTCGAACACCCCCGAGGGCACGGTGCTGCTGCTGCCGGTTGATCCGGATGCCTCGGCCCGCCGCCTCGCCGCGGGGCTGCGGGCCGCGCTCGGGGTCGAGGTGGGGGTGCTCGTCTCCGACACGCTCGGGCGCGCCTGGCGCGAGGGGCAGACGGACCATGCGATCGGCGCCGGTGGCGTGCAGGTGTTCGAGGATCTCCGCGGCGGCGTCGACGCCGAGGGCCGCCCGCTCGTCGTGACGCAGCCGTGCGTGGCCGACGAGCTGTGCGGCGCCGCCGACCTCGTCAAGGGCAAGGCCACGCGGCTTCCCGTCGCGGTCGTGCGCGGGCGCGCGGATCTCGTCGGTGCGCTCGACCGTCCGGGAGCGCGGTCGATCGTCCGGCCGCCGGAGCGGGACTTCTTCCGGCTGGGAGCGGACGAGGCCTACGCCGACGGATATGCCGCGGGCGCGGCATCCGTCATTTCCTGAGCGCGCTCAGCGCGAGCTGACCGACCCGAACAGCTTCGCGATCGGCGCCAGCACGAGGGGCCGCGCCGCGACCCACGCACCGACGATCACGAGCATCGAGACCGCGAAGATCGAGAAGCCGACCCAGTTGACCTCGTCGCTGCCCGCGTACATGTGGTTCAGGTTGCGCAGCGCCCCGGTCGCGAACACCAGCGTCACGTGCACGACGATGAACAGCACGAAGTAGATCATCACGGGGAAGTGCACCTTGCGGGCCCACTCGACCGGGTAGATCTTGTTCAGTCGCGTCGCGTTCTTCGGCCAGATGCCGCTCATGCGCACGCCCGTGATCGCCGCGAGGGGCGCGGCGAGGAACACGGTCGCGAAGTAGGTCAGCTGCTGGATCGAGTTGTAGTTGACCCAGCCGTCCTCGGTCGGCCAGTCGAGCGAGATGTACTTGAGCACCGCGGTGACGGCGTTCGGGAACACCTCCCAGCTGGTCGGCACGATGCGCAGCCACTGACCGGTGACGAACAGGAGCACGACGAACACGAGTCCGTTGACGAGCCACAGGATGTCCAGCGACTGGTGCAGCCACAGCGCGATGCTGATCTTCCGCTTCGGGTTCCAGCGCGGGCTCCAGAACGCCGGCGGCTTCTTCTGGTGCCGTACCTGCAGCCCCGAGCGGATGATCAGCACCATCAGGAACACGTTGAAGAAGTGCTGCCAGCCGACCCACGCGGGGAAGCCGACCGGTGCGCCCACCGGCAGGTGGTATTCGCCGGGGTAGGTGGCGACCCAGTCGCGCAGTGCGTCGAGGCTCAGCAGCCAGCGCACCGCGAACACGACCATCGCGCCCGCGAACAGCAGACCCACGACCGTGACGATCGCCGCGCCGACCCACTGACCGGCGGTGAACGGACCGATGCGACGCGGCTCCGGCTTCGGCGCGGGACGCTCGAACGCGTAGCGCCCCGGGAACACCGTGGGGGTGAAGGGCAGCGGACCGGCGGCGACGCGCGCGGCGATCGAGTCGGGGGCGGTGGGGGCTTCCGGGGCGAGGGCTGCGGGGGCGAGGGCCGCGGTGTGCGCGATCTCCGGAGAATCGACCGCCGCGGGGCCTGCGGACGACGCCACAGCCTCAATCTCCGGAGTTGCGGTCGGGTCGGATGCCGCGGCGACCGGTGCACCCGGGGCGAAGCCCGCGGGCGGCCACGGGTCTCCGCCGGCGACGCGCGGGAGTCCGCGGCGCAGAGGCACGTCGCTCGCAGCGGCGGCGCGGGTGGTGGCGGTGCTCGGGGATGCGGCGGTGTAACCGGTCGGCGCGACGGCGGCCACCGGCGCGGGAACCGTCACGTCACCGACCGAAGGCGGTGCCGCGACAGGGACCTCGGCGGCATCGGTCGTCGCCGCGGCGATCGGGGCCGCGCCCGCAGGAGGCCACGGCTCCCCGCCCGGCGTGCGCGGCAGGCCGCGGCGCAGGGCGCGAGCGGGGCCGGCCGCGGCGGGCGCAGCTGCGGCAGCCGACG
>NZ_MEGA01000045.1:29209-37677 GCF_001725695.1 Microbacterium sp. SCN 71-21 | reverse complement strand
GAGCGCACGACCCACCCGGCCACCGCACCCGCCGCGATCGGCAGCAGCACGAGCGCGAGCAGCCACACGGTCCCCGATGGCGGCAGCGCGGCGAGCACAGGCACGCCGGGCACGACGCCCGCGTGGGTGCCGACGGGGGAGATCGTCGAGCCGGCACCGAGCGCGAAGCCGGGGCCGGCGAGATAGGACATCGTCCAGACGATGAGGGTGGGCAGGTAGACGAGCTGGCCGAGCTCGATCATGACCGCGCCGATCAGATCGACGCCGCCCTGCTGCGCGAGGGTGACGATCGCGGTGCCCCGCACGATGACGGCGACCGCGAAGGCCAGCGCCGAGACGCCCACGAGTGCGGTCAGGGCGGTCACCGCGCCGCGCACGGCGAGACCCGGCACCTCGGGCCAGATGCCCGGCAGTGCGTCGGTGCGGGACCGCACCGCGTCGATGAGCCCGTCGTCGCCGTCGCTCCATGCGCGGGCGATCGCGCCCGCGAGGGCACCCGCGAGATAGACGAGGGGCGGGAACAGCACCGCCTGCCAGAGTGCGGCGCTCGCCAGCGGCTGCGCCCCGGTCAGCGCGATCAGCGCGGATGCCGCGGCGAACACGACGACCCCCGAGACGACCCCGGTCACCCAGGCGCCGGCCTGCGCGGCGCGCGAGCCCGATCGAGCGGCGAAGAAGAAGGTGAACGCGAGGAACGCGAGCGGTGCGAGCGAGAGCGTGAAGGTGGCGGCCGTGTCGTCGATGCCCGCCTGCACGAGGTACTCCGTCGGCAGTGTCACCGACAGCGGCACGCCGTGCCCGAGCTGCCAGACGGCCGCGGTCGCCTGCCACAGCGCGGCGGGGCCGGCGCCGCTGACGGCGGTGATCCACAGGAGCGCGAGGGGCACCACCGCGGCGCCGACGCTGATGGCCGCCGCGACGAAGGCATCGAGGGCGGCGAGGAGGGTGACGACCAGGCGCTGCATGGCCTTCCGACCCTACCTGCGGCATCCGCGCTCGCCGGGCGGGCGCGCCCGAGCTCTCAGTGCTCGATCGGGTCGAGCACGAGCTCTCAGTGCCCGATCGGGTCGAGCACGAACAGCGCGATGCGCCGGTCGGTCTTCTTCTGGTACTCGGCGTAGTCGGGCCATGCCGCGACGGCGCGCTCCCACCACTGGGCGTACTCGTCGCCGTCGACCTCGCGCGCGGTGTAGTCGAGCTTGACGTCGGCGTCCTGCAGCTCGACGTGCGGGTTGGCGCGCACGTTCCAGTACCAGGCGGGAGGCTGCGGGGCGCCGCCCTTCGAGGCGACGATCGCGTAGTGACCGTCGTGCTCGACCCGCATCAGCGCGGTCTTGCGCAGGCCGCCCGTCTTCGCGCCGACGGTCGTCAGCACGATGATCGCCGCGCCGCGAAGGGATGAGGCGTCGGCGCCGTTCGAGGCCTCGAAGGCCTCCGCCTGGGTGCGGGCCCAGTCGGCCGTGGACGGAAGGTACTCACCGGAGAGAGGCATGCGCTCACCCTAACCCCGCGCACCGCGGCGCGGGGCGGCATCCGTCATGTGCGACGCAACGGCCGCGCGGCACGGACCGATCCGCGGCGGCGCGGGCCGCGGCATCCGGGAACGACGACGGGCCGGCGGTGAACCGCCGGCCCGTCGAATGCGCTCGGATCAGAGCGACGCGATGATCTCGCGCAGCAGCGCGGCGGTCTCGCTCGGGGTCTTGCCGACCTTGACGCCGGCAGCCTCGAGGGCCTCCTTCTTGGCCTGCGCGGTGCCGGCGGAGCCCGACACGATCGCGCCGGCGTGACCCATGGTCTTGCCCTCAGGTGCGGTGAAGCCGGCGACGTAGCCGACGACCGGCTTGGTGACGTGGGCCTGGATGAAGGCCGCCGCACGCTCCTCGGCGTCGCCGCCGATCTCGCCGATCATGACGATCGCCTTGGTCTCGGGGTCGGCCTCGAAGGCGGCGAGCGCGTCGATGTGCGTCGTGCCGATGATCGGGTCGCCGCCGATGCCGATGGCGGTCGAGAAGCCGAGGTCGCGCAGCTCGAACATCATCTGGTAGGTCAGGGTGCCCGACTTCGAGACGAGGCCGATCGGGCCCTTGCCGGTGATGTTCGCCGGCGTGATGCCCACGAGCGACTCGCCCGGGGTGATGATGCCGGGGCAGTTCGGACCGATGATGCGGGTCGTGTTGCCCTTGCTCTGCGCGTAGGCCCACGCCTCGGCGGTGTCACCGACGGGCACGCCCTCGGTGATGACGACGAGCAGCGGGATCTCGGCGTCGATGGCCTCGATCATGGCGTCCTTCGTGAACGCCGGCGGCACGAACGCGATCGACACGTCGGCACCGGTCGCGGCGATCGCCTCGGCCACCGACGCGAACACGGGCAGCTCGACGTCGGCGCCCGCGGCATCCTTGTGCGCGACGGTGGTGCCGGCCTTGCGGGCGTTCACGCCGCCGACGACCTGAGTGCCCGCCTTCAGCATGAGAGCGGTGTGCTTGGTGCCCTCGCCGCCGGTGATGCCCTGGACGATGACCTTGGAGTCCTTGTTGAGATAGATCGACATAGTCCTAGTTCCTTATCCGGATGCCGCGGCTCAGGCGTTCGCCAGCTCGGCGGCCTTGTCGGCGCCCTCGTCCATGCCTGCGGCGAGGGTCACGAGCGGGTGGCCGGCCGCCGCGAGGATCGCACGACCCTCGTCGACCTGGTTGCCGTCGAGGCGTACGACGAGGGGCTTGGTGGCCGCGTCGCCGAGGATCTCGAGGGCCTTCACGATGCCGTCCGCGACCGCGACGCAGCTGGTGATGCCGCCGAACACGTTCACGAACACGCTCTTGACCTGCGCGTCACCGAGGATCACGTCGAGGCCCGCGGCCATGACGGTCGCCGAGGCGCCGCCGCCGATGTCGAGGAAGTTCGCGGGCTTCACGCCGCCGTGGTTCTCACCGGCGTACGCGACGACGTCGAGGGTCGACATGACCAGGCCCGCACCGTTGCCGATGATGCCGACCTGACCATCGAGCTTCACGTAGTTGAGGCCGGCGGCCTTCGCCTTCGCCTCGAGCGGGTCGGCCGCATCCTTGTCCTCGAGCAGCTCGTGCTCGGGGTGACGCACCTCCGATGCGTTGTCGTCAAGGGTCACCTTGCCGTCGAGGGCGATGATGTTGCCGTCGGCGTCGAGGATCAGCGGGTTCACCTCGACGAGGGTCGCGCCCTCGCCGGTGTAGACGTTGTAGAGCTTGACGAAGACGTCGGACACCTTCTCGACGAGCTCCTCGGGGAACTTCGCGGCGCGGGCGATCTCGACGGCCTTGGTCTTGTCGATGCCGGTGAGCGGGTTCACCTCGATGCGCGCGAGCGCCTCGGGACGCTCGACGGCGAGCTCCTCGATCTCCATGCCGCCCTCGACCGAACTGAGCGACAGGTAGGAGCGGTTCGAGCGGTCGAGCAGCACCGAGAAGTAGAACTCCTTGTCGATGCGGGCGCCGCCGGCGACCATGACGCGCTTGACGACGTGGCCCTTGATGTCGAGGCCGAGGATGGCCTTGGCCGCCTCGTACGCCTCGTCGGGGGTCTTCGCGACCTTGACGCCGCCGGCCTTTCCGCGGCCACCGGTCTTCACCTGGGCCTTCACGACGACGACGCCGCCGAGCTTCTCCGCGGCCGCCCTCACCTCTTCGGGAGTGTCCGCGACGATGCCCGGGAGTACCGGCACCTCGTACTTCTCGAATAGGTCACGTGCCTGGTACTCGTACAGATCCACAGTGCTTCCTTCGCTGGGGCGAACGGGATGACGACGCTCCAAAAGCGTCTCGACGTCGAGATAAACGACCAGTGCCCCAGCCTATACCGCGTGCCGATGTGCCTCCGCCGTGAGCGCGAGTAGGCTCGGCCTCCATGAGCGTGACTACACCGGCGGACGACGCACGCACTGTCGTCGTCCAGGCTGCGCTCGAGCTGTTCGCCTCGCAGGGGTTCGAGGCGACATCCGTCGACCAGATCGCGAAGGCGGCGGGCATCTCCCGCTCGACCTTCTTCCGGCAGTTCGGAGGCAAGGACGATGTCGTCTTCGCCGACCACGACGCGGTGCTCGAGCGCCTCCGCACCTTCCTCGATCGGGCGCACGCGGATCCGTGGGAGGCGATCTGCGAGGCATCCCTCATCGTCTACCGGCACTACCTCGCCGATCCCGAGCTCGCCCGCCGCCGCTACACCGTGGTGCGCCAGGTGCCGACGCTGCGCGACCGCGAGATCGTCACGGTGTTCCGCTACGAGCGCCTGTTCGACGAGTACCTGCGGCGCGCGCTGCCGGGCATCGAGCCGCTCACGGCGGTGAGCTTCGCCGCCGAGGTCACCGCGGTGCACAACCACGTGCTCCGGCAGCTGCTGCGGGGCACGAAGCGCATCCCGACCCAGACCCTCCGCGCCGCCCTCGACGACGTGCTCGCGCGCTTCGACGTCGGCCCCTCCCCCGAGGGTGCCGACGACGACGTGGTCGTGGCGGTGTTCCCGAGACGGATGCCGCTGGCCGAGGTCACGCGGCGGCTCTCCGCCGAGCTCTGAGCCGCGGCATCCGCTGCTCTCACACCTATCGCACCGGACCCCCGCCGGTATGACGGGCGCCGCGACTACCCTGGCGTCATGACGACGCCCTCACCCGCCGCCGACGCCCACGAGTGGATCCGCGTGCGCGGCGCGCGGGAGAACAACCTCGCGGGGGTGGACGTCGACATCCCGAAACGTCGCCTAACGGTCTTCACCGGGGTGTCGGGCTCGGGGAAGAGCTCGCTCGTGTTCGGCACGATCGCGGCCGAGTCGCAGCGGCTCATCAACGAGACGTACAGCTCGTTCGTGCAGGGCTTCATGGGCACGCCGTCGCGGCCCGAGGTCGATCAGCTCGAGGGGCTGACGACAGCGATCGTCGTCGACCAGGAGCGGCTCGGCGCGAACTCTCGATCGACCGTCGGCACGGCGACCGACGCGAACGCACTGCTGCGCATCCTGTTCAGCCGGCTCGGCACGCCGCACCTCGGTTCGCCGCAGGCGTTCTCGTTCAACGTGCCGACCGTGAGCGGCCAGGGCGCAGTCACGAGCCAGCGCGACGGCCGCACCGTGAAGGAGGTGCGCCGGTTCGAGCAGACCGGCGGCATGTGCCCGCGCTGCGAGGGCATGGGCGCGGTCTCCGACATCGATCTCACGCAGCTGTTCGACGAGACGAAGTCGCTCATCGACGGTGCGATCACGATCCCGGGCTACACGGCCGACGGGTGGATGGTGCGCGGCTACGCCGAGTCGGGCTTCTACCCGGGCGACAAGCCGATCTCGACGTTCACGGCGAAGCAGCGCGACGACTTCCTCTACAAGGCGCCGACCAAGGTGAAGGTCAACGGCATCAACCTGACCTATGAGGGCCTCGTGCCGCGCATCCAGAAGTCGATGCTCTCGAAGGACGTCGAGGCGATGCAGCCGCACATCCGCACGTTCGTCGAGCGGGCGGTGACGTTCCAGCAGTGCCCCGAGTGCGGCGGCACCCGCCTCAACGAAGGGGCGCGCACGTCGCTCGTCGGCGGCATCTCGATCGCCGACGCATGCGCGATGCAGGTGAGCGACCTGGCGGCGTGGGCGCGCACGATCGACGACGCCTCGGTCGCCCCCCTGCTGGTCGGCCTGCGCGACTTGCTCGACTCGTTCTCCTCGATCGGCCTCGGCTACCTCTCGCTCGATCGTGCGTCGGGGACGCTGTCGGGAGGCGAAGCACAGCGCATCAAGATGATCCGCCACCTCGGCTCCGCCCTCACCGACATCACCTACGTGTTCGACGAGCCGACGGTCGGACTCCACCCCCACGACATCCGCCGCATGAACGAGCTGCTCCAGCGACTGCGCGACAAGGGCAACACGGTTCTCGTCGTCGAGCACAAGCCCGAGACGATCGCGATCGCCGACCACGTCGTCGACATCGGCCCGCGCGCCGGCACGGCGGGCGGGAACATCGTGTTCACCGGCACCGTCGACGAGCTGCGCGCCGCCGACACGCTCACCGGGCGCCACTTCGACGACCGCGCGGCGGTGAAGTCCGAGGTGCGCACGCCGTCGGGGGCGATCGAGGTGCGCGGGGCGTCGACCCACAATCTGCAGGGCGTCGACGTCGACCTGCCGCTCGGCGTGCTGACGGTCGTGACGGGTGTCGCCGGCTCGGGCAAGAGCTCGCTCGTGCACGGGTCGGTCGCGGGACGAGACGGCGTCGTGGTGGTCGACCAGGGCGCGATCAAGGGCTCGCGGCGCAGCAACCCGGCGACCTACACCGGCCTTCTCGACCCGATCCGCACGGCGTTCGCGAAGGCGAACGGCGTGAAGCCCGCACTGTTCAGCGCGAACTCGGCGGGCGCGTGCCCGAACTGCAACGGCGCGGGGGTCGTCTTCACCGATCTCGGACCGTTCTCGACGGTGTCGTCGCTGTGCGAGGTGTGCGAGGGGAAGCGGTTCGACGCGTCGGTGCTCGATTACCACCTCGGCGACCTCGACATCAGCGAGGTGCTGGCGCTGTCGGTGGCGGATGCCGCGGCCTTCTTCGCCCCCGGAGCGACCTCCGTGCCGGCGGCGTACGCGATCCTGCAGCGGCTGGTCGACGTCGGGCTCGGTTATGTGACGATCGGCCAGCCCCTCACGACCCTCTCCGGCGGCGAGCGCCAGCGGCTGAAGCTCGCCGTGCACATGGGCACGAAGGCGCAGGTGTACGTGCTCGACGAGCCGACGACCGGACTGCACCTCGCCGACGTCGCCCAGCTGCTCGCGCTGCTCGACCGCCTCGTCGACGCGGGCACGTCGGTCATCGTCATCGAGCATCACCAGGCCGTGATGGCCCACGCCGACTGGATCGTCGACCTCGGCCCGGGCGCCGGACACGACGGCGGCCGGATCGTGTTCGAGGGCACCCCCGCCGACCTGATCGCGGCCCGCTCGACCCTCACGGGCGAGCACCTCGCCGCGTACGTCGGCGCCTGACCGTGCCACGCGCGACCGTCGTCGGGTCGGGTCCGAACGGGCTCGCCGCGGCGGTCACCCTCGCGCGCACAGGCTACGAGGTGCGCGTACTCGAGGCGGCCGCCGCCCCGGGCGGGGCAGCCCGCACGGCCGAGCTCACGCTGCCGGGCTTCCGCCACGACGTCGGGTCGGCGGTGCATCCGGCGGCACTCGCCTCGCCGTTCTTCGGGGCGTTCACGCGAGCGTCGCCGATCGACTGGATCACACCCGAGTTGTCCTTCGCGCACGCGCTCAGGGGCGGAGCCGCGGCGGTGTGGCGCTCCCTCGACCGCACGGTCGAGCAGCTCGGCGCAGGGGGCCCGGCCTGGCGACGCGTGTTCGCCCCGCTCGTCGCCCGCTCCGACGAGGTCGCCCGCTCGGCGACCGATGCGCTGCTCGGGATGCCGCGGCATCCCGTCACCGCCGCGCTGCTGGCCGCGCAGGCCGCCGCCGTCACCGCCCTGCCGCCGCGTGAGGCCGCCGTCCGGGCGCTGCTCACCGGCCTCGCGGCTCACGCGAACACGCGGCTGCCGTCCCCCACCGCGTCCGCCGCCGGACTCGTGCTCGGCACCTACGCGCAGGCGGCGGGCTGGCCGGTCCCGCGCGGCGGCGCGGGCGCGATCATCGACGCGCTCATCGCCGACCTGCACCGACACGGCGGCACCCTCGAGACGGGCGTGCGGGTGCGCTCTCTCGAGCTGCTCGACCGCGGCGACTGGGCGCGCGGCGACCTCGTGATGCTCGACACGTCGCCGAGGCTGCTGCTGTCCTCCCCCGCGCTGCCGCGGGCGTACGGCCGGCGGGTGCGCGGGTTCCGCTACGGCGCTGGCGTCGCCAAGGTCGACCTCGCTCTCGCGGGGCCGGTGCCGTGGACCGATCCGCTCCTCGCGGGCGCCCTCACCGTGCACCTCGGCGGGGCGGCCTCTGACACCGTGCGCGCGGAGCGCATCGTTGCGAGCGGGCGGGAGCCGCGGCATCCGTTCGTGATCGTCGTGCAGCCCTCCGTCGTCGACGACACCCGCGCTCCCGCCGGGCGCGCCGTGCTCTGGGCGTACGCGCATGTTCCGGGTGGGTCGCGGCGGGACCCGCTCGAGACGGTTCTCGCCGAACTCGAGCGGCACGCGCCCGGAGTGCGCGACCTCGTGCTCGCGGCGCACACGACGACCGCCGCCGACCGTGAGCTCGGCAACCCGAACGAGGTCGGCGGGGATGTCTCGGGCGGCGCCTTCACGCTCGCGCAGGCCGTCGCGCGGCCCGTGCTCGCCGGGTCGCCGTGGCGCACCCCGCTGCCGGGGATCTACCTCTGCTCGGCGTCGACCCCGCCCGGACCTGCGGTGCACGGCATGGCGGGCTGGCACGCCGCCCGTACGGCGCTGGCCGACGCCGGCACTCGGGTGTCCCTCGCCACGCTGTTCTGAGCACGCGCGAGCTTCCCGCCCCGCTCCCCTCCCCCCTCT
>NZ_MEGA01000045.1:0-29158 GCF_001725695.1 Microbacterium sp. SCN 71-21 | reverse complement strand
CCCTCTCCCTCCCCCGCCGAATCCACATCTGCGCGCCGAATCCACCCCCTCGCCCCCGCGGTGACGCATGGAATCGATGCGCGGACGTTGATTCGGCTCGCCGCCCATCGCCCCCGCCCAGGCAACCCCCTGTCTCACCCGCCGCACGAACGCTAGCGTCGGGGCATGGGACTGCTCCGACGACGACGCTCCGCTCCGCCGACCGCGCGCGCCATCACCGCGCCCGACCTTCCGCCCCTCTCGCCACGCTCCCGCCTCGCCGCGCTGTGGACCGACGGCTTCGGCTCGCTCGCGACGCGGGCGCTGCAGATCATCGTCGTGGTGGCGCTGCTCGCGGGGGCGATCTGGGGCATCCGCTCGTTGACGGTGGTGGTCATCCCGCTGCTGCTCGCGCTGATCCTCGCGTCGGCATTCGCTCCGGTGATGGGTGCGATGCGACGCCGAGGGGTGCCGGATGTCGCGGCCACCCTGATCACGCTGTTCACGATTCTCGTGCTGCTCAGCCTCGTCGGTTGGCTGATCGTCTGGGCCGTGCGGGACCAGTTCGACGAACTGTCGACGCAGGCGCAGAGCGGGTTCGAGCACTTCCTGGAGTGGATCGCGACACTGCCGATCGCGATCGACGCCGCGCAGATCGATGACTGGCTGACCGCCGCGCGCGGATTCGTGACGAGCGCGCAGTTCGGCTCGGGCGCGCTCGCGGGCGTGAGCGCGGTCGCGACGTTCCTCACCTCGCTCGTGCTGCTGGTGGTCGTGCTGTTCTTCTTCCTGAAGGATGGCGCGCGCATGTGGAGCTTCCTGCTGCGCCCCTTCGAGGGAGCGCACTACGCGCGGGCGCGCCGCATCGGCACCAAGACGGTGTCGGTGCTCGGGTCGTACGTGCGCGGCACGGCGGCGGTCGCGGCGGTCGATGCGGTCGGTATCCTCATCGGCCTCCTGATCCTGCAGGTGCCCCTCGCGATCCCGCTGGCGGTGCTCGTCTTCCTCCTCGCGTTCATCCCGATCGTGGGGGCGACGCTCGCGGGCATCCTCGCGGCTCTGGTCGCTCTCGTCGCGAACGGCTGGGTCAACGCCCTGCTCGTCGTCGGCGTGGTGGTGCTCGTGAACCAGCTGGAGGGCAGCTTCCTGCAGCCGGTGCTCATGGGGCGCTCCATGAGGCTGCACGCGTTCGTCGTCCTCATCGCGTTGACGGTCGGAACGGTGCTCGGCGGCGTGATCGGGGCTGTGCTCGCCGTGCCGATCACGGCGGTCGTGTGGGGGGCGGTGCAGGTCTGGGACGGCCCGCAGCTGCCCGCCCGGTGGGCGCGGGCGAAGGCGAGGTGACTGTGCGCTACGACGTGCCGGCGCCGATGCTCGCCAAGGGTGTCGATGCGATCCCGGATGCCGCGGGCCTCTCGTTCGAGCCGAAGTGGGATGGTTTCCGCGTGCTCGCCGCGTGGGACGGCACCGAGGTCGAGCTGGCGTCACGTGGCGCGAAGCCGCTGACCCGCTACTTCCCCGAGATCGTCGATGCGCTCCCCCGGGTGCTGCCCGGCCCGTGCGTGATCGACGGCGAGCTGGTCGTCGCGACCGGGGAGCCGGGTGCACAGCGGCTCGGCTGGGAGGCGCTGAGCGCCCGCATCCATCCGGCGGCGTCGCGTGTCACGCGCCTCGCCACGGAGACCCCCGCGATGCTGATCGCGTTCGACCTGATCGCCGAGGGCGACGACCCGCTGGTCGATGCGCCCTTCCGTGAGCGCCGCGCGCGGCTCGAACGGATGCTGGCCGGGGTGGGGCATCCGGTTCATCTGACCCGCACCACCCTCGACGCCGATGTCGCCGGTCGCTGGCTGGCCGAGTTCGAGGGGGCGGGGCTCGACGGTGTCGTGGCGAAGCGGCTCGATGAGCCGTATGCGCCGGGCAAGCGCACGATGCTGAAGATCAAGCATGCGCGCACGGCCGATGTCGTCGCGCTCGGCTACCGCGTGCATGCGTCGGGCGCGGGCGTCGGGTCGCTGCTGGTCGGACTGTACGGCGATGACGGCGAGCTGCGGCAGGTCGGCGGGGTGTCGGCGTTCACCGCGGCGCGCCGGCTCGAGCTCGTCGACGAGCTTGCCCCGCTCGTCGAGCGCGACGCCGACGGAGAGGTCGTGACGGGTGCGGGCGAACGGTCGAGGTTCACCGGTTCGAAGGATGTCTCGTTCGTGCGCCTGCGGCCCGAGCGCGTGCTCGAGGTGCGCTACGACCAGCTCGAGGGAGCTCGGTTCCGGCATACGGTGCAGTTCGAGAGATGGCGTCCCGATCGGGATGCCGCGTCGTGCACCTTCGCGCAGCTCGAGCAGATCGCGGCGTACGATCTCGCCGCCGTTCTCGACTGAGCGCCGCGCGAGCGCTGCCCCCGCTTGGCGCCGAATCCACGGGTGGGCGTCGAGTCCACGTCATCCCGTCGCAGGTGAAGCAGGGATTCGGCTCGCGCGAGTGGATTCGGCGATAGGGGGCGGGGTGCGCCCGCGGGTCAGTCCTTCTTCGCGCGGCTGGGCTGCACGCGCGGCGGCTCGCCGGGCATCTTGGGGAACTCGGGCGGGAACGGAAGCTCGCCAAGCCCGGCCTCGAGGTCGCGCTGCCACCAGTCGAGAAGCACGTCGATGCGACCCGGCGCGGCCGCGAACCCTTCCCAGGGGTCGCCGACCGCGGCGAGGCGCTCGGGCACGCTCTGCACGGTGAAGGTGTGCGGGTCGAGACCATCGAGCTCGTCCCACCGCAGCGGCGTCGACACCGTCGCGGCCGCCGTCGCGCGCGGGCTGTAGGCACCCGCCATCGTGCGGTCGCGGTTGGCCTGGTTGAAGTCGACGAAGATGCGCTGCCCGCGCTCTTCCTTCCACCACGCTGTCGTCACCTGGTCGGGGAGCCGTCGTTCCAGCTCGCGCGCCACCGCGATGACGGCGTGGCGCACATCCAGGAACTCATGCGTCGGCTCGATGGGACAGAAGACATGGATGCCGCGGTTCCCGCTCGTCTTCAGCCACGCCGTCAACCCGGCGTCCGCGAGCAGGTCGCCCAGCACGGGCGCGACGGCCGCGGCCTCGCGGAAGCCGGTGCCTGACTGCGGGTCGAGGTCGATGCGCAGCTCGACGGGGAGGTCGGGCGCCGCGGCGAGCGAGGCCCACGGGTGGAAGACGACGGTGTTCATCTGCGCCGCCCACACGACGGCCGCGGGCTCGGTGAGCACGAGCTGCGGGTGCACCCGTCCGCTCGGGTAGGTGACGTCGACCGCTTCCACGTACGCGGGGGCGCCCTTGGGCGGATTCTTGGAGAAGAAGCTGTCGCCGTCGATGCCGCCGGGAAACCGCTCGAGCGACACCGGGCGCTGCCCGTTCGCCTCAAGGAAAGGCCCCGCCACGGCGATGAGATATTCGGCGAGCTCCCGCTTGGTGATGCCCGATTCCGCCCAGATGACGCGGCCGGGGCTCGACAGCGAGATCTCCCGATCGCCGTGGGGCCCCGGGACGATGAGGGTCAGTCTGTCGCCGGCCATGGCCTCACCTTAGGGCGCATCGCGCGGGAGCGCCGGGACCTTAGGGCGCATCGAGCGCGAGCACGGGGGCGAGGTCGGTGCGGGTGAGGGAGATCCACGGTCCGGCCGGATCCACGATGACTCCGGTGATGCCGTCGTCACTGCGCAGCGCGGCGCCGAGCTGCGGGCCCGTGATCTGCACGGGCTCGTCGCCGCGGCCGAGCGCGATGAGCTCGAGCGGGTGCGAGAACACCTCGATGTAGCGGGTGCCGTCTTCGGTGTGCACCTCCGCGATGCCCATGTCGCCCGACTCGGTGGTGCGGGCGGCGAGCCACAGGGGCGCGCTGACGAGCACACCGGCGACGGCGGCGGGGGTGGCGGCATCCCGAGCACCGAGCAGCAGGGTCTTGACGGCGAGCTCGGGGTCGAGGTCGACCAGCGCACGCTCGAGCAGCTGCCGCGGCAGGATCGCGGAATGCGGAGTGGAGGCATGGTCGATCGCGATGCCCGCGAAGTCATCGGTGAGCACCTCGTTCAGCACCTCGATCGCGGGCTTCGAGACGGCGGATGTGTCGGTGTCGCCGTCGGCATTCACGGCGTCTCGCAGCGCCTCGCCGCCTGAGAAGACGAGCGCGAACCGCTCGTCGCCGCGGGTCGCGATCGACAGCGGCAACTCCTTGCCCGCGTCGACGAGGGCGCGGGCGTCGCCCTTGACCCGCAGGTAGAGGTGCCCCTGCAGCAGCTGACGGGCGACATTCATGAGCTGGGGCGCCGGCGCGTCGGCGACCAGGGCGGCGAGCGCCGCCTTGAGCAGCACGTTGTCGGGCATGCCGGGCACGGCCTCGGTGACGGCGGGCATCTCGGGCGAGGGCAGCGTGAAGGGTGCCGGCGCCGGAACGGCGGCCGGCGCGGCGCCCGGCGCGCCGAACGTGGAGATCGAGATCGACACTTCGGGAACGGCGTCGGCGATGGAGGCGGCTTCGGCGGCCGCGGTGATGTCGCCCTCACCGGAAGCGGTGCCGTCGGTGGTGTTGCCGGCAGCTGTGCCGAGAGCCGATGCGGCGGCGGTCTCGCCCGTCGGCGCGGGGGCCGCGGCATCCGTCGATTCGGAAGCGGCGTTCGGCGCGGGGCGTCGGGAGAAGAGGGCCATGGGCACAGCCTACGTCGGGGCTCGGACGGGCCCTATCGGTGGTGTGGACAGTTGTGGGCGCGGCGGCCGACGGCCGGTGAACGCGTCAGATCTTCTCGATGGGCGCGATCTTGACGAGCAGCCTCTTGGCCGCCCCGGAGTCGAAGCGCACGTGCGCGATGCGCTTCGCGCCCTCACCGGTGACCGCGTCGACGCGTCCCTCGCCGAAGTCGTCGTGACGGATGCGGTCGCCCGCCGCGAGCTCCATGTCGCCGTTGTCACGCACTTTCGCGGGCACCTTGTTCGCGAAGCGGTCGAGCGAGGTGGACTTCGGCAGGAGCGCGGGGGTTTCGTTGCGGAATCCGCCGCGGGAGCCCGAGCCGCCGCCGAACCGGGGCGGAGCCTGGCGCACGAGGTCGGCGGGCGATTGGCGCCAGTCGACGAGGTCGGCGGGGATCTCCTGCAGGAAGCGGCTCGGCACGGCGGAGGCGATCTCGCCGAACTGCGCGCGGGTCATGGCGAGGGAGAGGTAGAGGCGCTTGCGCGCGCGGGTGACGCCGACGTAGAAGAGGCGGCGCTCTTCGGCGGGGCCGCCGGGCTCGCCGGCTGAGATGCGGTGCGGCAGCAGGTCTTCCTCGACGCCGGTGATGAAGACGGCGTCGTACTCGAGACCCTTGGCGGTGTGCAGGGTCATGAGCGAGACCGAGCCGGAGGCGTCGTCGAGGTCGTCGGCGTCGGAGACGAGGGCGACCTCGGCGAGGAAGTCGATGACGGTGCCGTCGGGGTTGTTGCGCGCGAACTCGCGGGCGACGGCGACGAACTCGTCGAGGTTCTCGACGCGCGCTTCGTCTTGCGGGTCGCGGCTCATGCGCAGCGCGTCGAGGTAGCCGCTGCGTCCCAGCAGCAGCGAGAGCCCGTCGGCGACGGCGGTGGGCGGGGCCACTTCGCCGCTGGCGGGCAGCATGATCTCGGATGCCGCACCCAGCACGCCGTGCAGATGGGTGATGGCGGTCTGCAGCTTGGGGCCTACGCCGAGGTCGCTGGCGTGGCCGAGTGCCTCGCGGAAGGTGATGCCGCGGTCGGCGGCGAAGCGGCTGATGGTCTCGATGGAGACGTCGCCGATGCCGCGCTTGGGCTTGTTGACGATGCGGCGCAGCGCCATCTCGTCGGCCGGGTTGGCGACGGCGGTGAGGTAGGCGAGGGCGTCCTTGATCTCGGCGCGCTCGTAGAACTTGGTGCCGCCCATGATCTTGTAGGGAACGGCGGCGCGGATGAGGATCTCTTCGAGCGCACGCGACTGGGCGTTGGTGCGGTAGAAGACGGCGACCTGGGAGTAGTCGACACCGCGGCGGTGGATGGCCTCGATCTCGTCCGCGACGAACTGGGCCTCGTCATGCTGCGAGTAGCCGGTGTATCCGACGATGCGCTCACCGGCGCCGGAGTCGGTCCAGAGGTTCTTCGCCTTGCGGTCGAAGTTGTGGCCGATGACCGCGTTGGCGGCGGAGAGGATGTTCTGCGTCGACCGGTAGTTCTGCTCGAGCAGCACGACGCGGGCGCCGGGGAAGTCGCGTTCGAACTCGCTGATGTTGCGGATGTCGGCGCCTCGGAACGCGTAGATCGACTGGTCGGAGTCGCCCACGACCGTCAGCGACGCGCCCTCGAGCTCGGGCGCGTGCTCGGGTTCGAAGATCATCATGCCGCCACTGGAATACGCCTCGGCGGCGCCGACGACGGGGCGGGTGAGCTCGTGGATGAGTGCGTACTGGGCGGCGTTGGTGTCCTGGTACTCGTCGACGAGTATGTGCCGGAACCGCTTGCGGTAGGCGTCGGCGACCGCCGGGAACGCGCGGAAGAGGTAAACGGTCTGCGCGATCAGGTCGTCGAAGTCGAAGGCGTTTGCCCGCTGCAGCGCGCGCTCGTAGTCGCCGAAGAGCTCGGAGAAGAGGCGTTCGGCGGGGTCGGAGAAGTTGGCCTGGCGGGCGAAAGCCGCGGCATCCGTCAGTTCGTTCTTGAGGCGGGAGATGCGGCCCTGCACGCCCGCGGGGCTGAGTCCGAAGCGCTCGGCCTCGCGGTCTTTCACGAGGCGTTTGATGAGCGCGCGGGAGTCGCCGGAGTCGTAGATCGTGAACGACGAGGTGAAGCCGAAGTTCTCGGCCTCGCGCCGCAGGATGCGCACGCACGCCGAGTGGAAGGTCGAGATCCACATGCCGCGGGCGCTCTCGCCGACCAGCTGGCCGACGCGTTCGCGCATCTCGCCGGCGGCCTTGTTCGTGAACGTGATCGCGAGGATCTGACTCGGCCACGCCTCGCGGCGACGCAGCAGCGACGCGATGCGGTGCGTGAGCACGCGGGTCTTGCCCGACCCTGCCCCCGCCACGATCAGCAGCGCCGGTCCGCGGTAGGTCACGGCCTCGCGCTGCGGGGGATTGAGCCCGTCGAGCAGGTCGTCGTCGACGCCGCCGGTGCCGCCGGGAACGACGACGGGAACGGATGACTCGACCATGGGCTCCCAGTTTAGAGGGGGAGGCGGACACGCGATCCGGTCACGCAGGGTCATCGTCGGCAATAGTGCGAGACACGCCTTCCGGATGTCGCGGCCCCGGGTTAGCGTGAGGTCATCGCGGCGATCCGGGCGGTCCCGGGCACCGGCTCATACCCGGTCGTGTTGCGGGTTCGACTCCCGCCGTCGCGTCCACGTCGTCATGCACTTTGCGCTTTCCGCGTATCGGTGGTCGACACTCCCCGCTAGCCCCGCGCGAACCCCACCCCGAGGTCCGCGTGGTCGACGAACACACCATCGATCCCGCTCCCCCAGATCTCGCTCCACTCACCGCGCCAGTCGCCGAACGCCGCGTCGCCGCCGCGCCGGAACCGCTCCGACAGGAACGCGTTCTCGGGCCGCGCGGTCCAGGTGAACACGGCGAGGCCGCGGGCGTGTGCGTCGGCGACGACGCGACGGCGCGCGGGGTCGAGCAGCAGCGCCTTGTCGACGCTGATGCCGTCGACCTGACCGGCGAGCGCGTCGAGACCGTCGGGCGTCAGCTGCGACGCGTAGGTGGCGGCATCCTCACCGTCGGCGGCGATGAGATCGGCGGCGGCGCCCTCTGCCTCGACGAGGTACACGTACGACGCGGCGACACCCCGTTGCTGCAGCGCCGTGAGCACCCCCTGCTCGAACGACTCGATGACGACCGGGCCGGGGACCTCCGCCGCGGCGAGATCGCGGGCGACGAGCGCCGCGAGGTCCCACCCGCGCGCGGCGAAGTGGGCGGCGTGCTTGACCTCGATCACGATGCCGACCTCGCGACCGACACGATCGGATGCCGCGGCCACCAGCGCGAGCAGATCAGGCAGCCGCAGCATCGGCTCGGCGCCGTCGAACCGCGCCGACGCCTCGCGCAGCGCGGGGATCCTCTCTCGGCACCGCAGCGTCGCCAGCTCCGCCCAGGTGAAGTCGTCGGTGAACCAGCCGTCGAGCTCGATGCCGTCGATCACCCGCCGGGTGCGGCGGTCGGCGAACTCGGGGCGGGTGGCGACATCCGTCGTCTCACCGATCTCGGCGTCGTGACGCACCACGAGCACGCCGTCGCGCGAGACCACCACGTCGGGCTCGACCGCGTCGACGCCCGACTCGATCGCGAGCAGGTACGACGAGCGGGTGTGCTCGGGGCGATAGCCGGGGGCGCCGCGGTGCCCGATGATGATCGGTCCGCCCTCGGGGGTGCGGTCGAAGGCGGCGAGCAGGCGTTCCCGGGGTGACACGCGCTCAGGGTACTCGTCGCACGTGTCGCGCGAGCGCTCAAAGCGCACTCACAGGGTCTCCCTTCGACCCGCGAGATTCCGGGCGTTATCGTGGAAGTGCGGCACCGTGCCGCCACCTGACATTGGAGTGTGATCCGGCGATGGCCTCGTCCAACCCCGCGTTCAACAACCCCGCCTTCCAAGACCAGAGCGCCGTGCGCGCTCGCGGCGGACAGCCCGCCGGCGGCGTGGGTCTGACCCCGCCCCCCGCGACGACGGATGCCGCGACCACTGCGCACCTCGAGGGCGTCTACGCCTCCCCGTCCGCCGACGCGGTCGCGACCGGGCGCATGACGATCGAGGACACCGTCCTCAAGACGCTCTCGCTCTTCGCGATCCTGCTGGTCGCCGCCGTCGCCGGCTGGATCTGGACGATGGCCCCCGTCACCGCCGCGAACCCGGCGCCCTCGATGGCCCCGTGGCTCATCGGCGCGATCGGCGGCTTCATCCTCTCGATGGTCGTCATCTTCACCTCGCGCAAGAAGGTACGTCCGGCGCTGATCTTCGCCTACGCGGCGTTCGAGGGTCTGTTCGTCGGCGGCATCTCGGCCTACTTCGAGTTCATCTGGCCCGGCATCGTGCTGCAGGCGACCCTCGCCACCCTCGCGGTGGTCGGCGTCACCCTGGCGCTGTTCGCGAGCGGCAAGATCCGCGCCTCGGCCCGCGCCACCAAGATCTTCCTGATCGCGATGGTCGGCTACCTGGTCTTCTCGCTGTTGAACGTGCTGCTGATGGCGTTCGGCGTGCTGAACTCCTCGAACGGCGGCGGCTTCGGACTGCTCTCGAGCGTGCACATCGCGGGCATCCCGCTCGGCCTCATCATCGGTGTGTTCGTCGTGATCCTCGCGGCCTACTCGCTCGTGCTCGACTTCGACTCCATCCAGCAGGGTGTGCGCAACGGCGCCCCCCGCCAGTTCGGATGGCTCGGCGGCTTCGGCATCTTGGTCACGGTCGTCTGGCTCTACCTCGAGATCCTGCGCATGCTCGCGATCCTGCGCGGCAACAACTGACGCGAGTCTCCACGAAGGGGTCGTCCTACGGGACGGCCCCTTCGTCATGTCCGGATGCCGCGCCGCGTCGCCTCTCCGCCGGCCTCGGCGTGAGCCCGCGGTGGCCTCGGCCCGCCCAGCCGTCACGCTGCCTCGGCGTCAGCCCGCGGCACGCTCCAGCGCGTGCCGCACGACGTCCGCCCAGCGCGGCATGACCGCCTCGGGCGTGTAGTCCGCCGCGACCTCGCGCCCGCGGGCAGCCAGCGCGGCACGACGCGCGGGGTCGCGCAGCAGCGACGCGACGGCCTCACCGAGAGCCGCGGCATCCGCATCGTCGACGAGCACCCCGGCGCCCGTGCCGAGCAGCTCCCGCGGCCCGTACCGCACGTCGTAGCTGACCACCGGGCAGCCGTGTCCGAGGGCCTCGAGAGCCGCGAGCCCCTGCCCCTCGAACGCCGTTGCCTGCACGAGCAGCGCGGCCCGCTCGAGCACCGCACCGGGTTCGGTCGTCGCACCGTGGAAGACGACGGATGCCCCGTGCCCGAGCTCGTGCGCGAGCGCCTCGAGCTCGGCGCGCAGCGGGCCGTCGCCCACGACGTCGAGCACCGCGCCCGGCACCGTCTCGCGCACGATCATCCAGGCGCGCAGGATGTCGGCGACCCGCTTGCCGGGCGCCAGCCGCCCGAGCACGACGACGTGGTCGCTGGCGCGGTCGGCGTCGGAGGCATCCGCCACGGGCACGGCGTTCGGCACCACCGCGTCGCCCGGCCGCGACCCGAACCGGGCCGTCACATCGGCGAGCTGGCGGGCTGTCGGCCAGACCACGGCGGCGAAGCGCGGGGCGACGGCGAGCCAGCGCCGCCACAGCGCGTTGACCGGGGCGTCGGCGTCGTAGGGCGGCTCGAGATGGGCGGTGTGCACCGTGTGCACGAGCGCGACACCCGCCGGCAGCCGGTCGACCAGCAGCTCGCCGAGCTGCCGGGACTCGCACACCAGCACGACGGGCAGCCCGTCAGCGGCTCGCACGCCGGCGACGACATGGGCGATCCACGCCGCGTACAGCGCGCCGAACCCGTCGACGATGCCGGCGCCCGGCACCACGATGGGCGCGGTGCTCAGGTGCCAGTCCGGGTCGTGCACGACGGGCAGCTCGGCGACGACGGCGCCGTCGGGGGCCGTCACCGCCCGGTACTCGAGCACGTCGTCGCGTTCACCGGGGCGTGCCGCGGCGCGCAGCCACGCGGCATCCGCCACGACATCGTCGAACAGGTTGCGGAACAGATCCGCGGATGCCGCATCCCCCCGCGCCACGAACGTCGCCCGCTGCGCGGCGTGGTCGGCCACCGCGCCGGGATCGACGGTGAGCAGCAGCGGCGGCCGCGCACCGGCGGCCGCGAACTGCCGGGCCCGGGCGAGCGTCGCCACCGTGTACCCGCCGTCGAGCCCGGGGATCAGGCGCGACGACAGCACGAGGTAGTGCGCGTCGGGGAACTCGGCCACGGCTCAGCCCGCGGCGGTCAGCCGGAACACGGGGAACCCGGGCGCGATCTCCGCCAGTTGCGCGTCGGTGGCGTTCTTGTCGACGCCCTCGAAGAACCGGCCGACCTCCCAGCCCCACGCCCGCAGGTACTCCCGCAGGACGGGGGTCTTGTCGGCGTCGACGACCTCGCTCGCCGTGAACGGCTCGACCCGCCGGCCGTGACGCAGCTCGCCGGTGCCGGCGACCCGCAGGTTGCGCACCCACTGCGCCTCGCCGCGCGGCGCGACGAGGTAGCGCTCACCGCCGACGCGCAGCGGGTTCACGGGGGTCGTGCGCCACTCGCCCGACGAGCGCCCGCGCACCGCGAGCACGCGGGAGCCCGCGAGCGGCAGCCCGATGCGCGTGAAGAAGCCGACGGTGCGGTTGAAGACCTCGTCCGACGCGGTCGGCTTCACATAGCGCACGAGCCCACTCCCCTTCAGCCGCCGACGCGTCGGGCGGCCACACGGCGCACGCCCGCAGGCGCGCGCCTCACTCCCACTCGATGGTCCCCGGCGGCTTCGACGTCACGTCGAGCACGACGCGGTTCACGTCGCGCACCTCGTTGGTGATGCGGTTCGAGATGCGGCTGAGCACGTCGTACGGCAGACGCGTCCAGTCGGCGGTCATCGCGTCCTCGCTCGAGACGGGTCGCAGCACGATCGGGTGGCCGTAGGTGCGGCCGTCGCCCTGCACGCCCACCGAGCGCACGTCGGCGAGCAGCACCACCGGGCACTGCCAGATCTCGCCGTCGAGGCCCGCGCGCGTGAGCTCCTCGCGAGCGATCGCGTCGGCGTCCCGCAGGATCTCCAGACGCTCGCGCGTCACCGACCCGACGATGCGGATGCCGAGCCCGGGGCCCGGGAACGGTTGACGACCGACGATGACCTCGGGCAGTCCCAGCTCGCGGCCGATCGCGCGCACCTCGTCCTTGAAGAGGGTGCGCAACGGCTCGACCAGCTCGAACTCGAGGTCGTCGGGAAGCCCGCCCACGTTGTGGTGGCTCTTGATGTTCGCGGTGCCGGTGCCGCCGCCCGACTCGACCACGTCGGGGTAGAGCGTGCCCTGCACGAGGAACTTCACCGGCTCGCCCGACCACTCGGCCTCGGCGACGAGCGCCGCCGCGGCCTGCTCGAAGGTGCGGATGAACTCGCGCCCGATGATCTTCCGCTTCTGCTCGGGGTCGCTCACGCCGTCGAGCGCCGCGAGGAACGTATCGGCCGCGTCGACCGTCACGAGCCGCACGCCGGTCGCCGCGACGTAGTCGGTCTCGACCTGCTCGCGCTCGTTCTTGCGCAGGAGGCCGTGGTCGACGAACACGCACACGAGCTGCTCGCCGACGGCGCGCTGCACGAGCGCCGCCGCCACGGCCGAGTCGACACCGCCCGACAGGCCGCAGATCACGCGGGCCGAGCCCACCTGGGCGCGGATCTTCTCGACCTGCTCGGCGATGACGTTTCCGCTGTTCCAGTCGGCGGGGAGGCCCGCCGCGGTGTGCAGGAAGTTCTCGATGACCCGCTGGCCGTAGTCGGAGTGCTTGACCTCGGGATGCCACTGCACACCGTAGAAGCGGCGCTCGTCGCTGCCGAACGCGGCCACCGGCGTCGCCGACGTCGAGGCGAGCACCGTGAAGCCCTCGGGGGCGCGGGAGACCTGGTCGCCGTGACTCATCCACACGTTCTGTTCGACCGGCTGACCGGCCAGCAGCACGCCGCCGTCACCCGTGACCGCGGCATCCGTCGCGCCGTACTCGCGCAGTCCCGTGTTCGCGACCTCGCCGCCGAGCGCCTGAGCCATCACCTGGAAGCCGTAGCAGATGCCGAGCGTCGGCACCCCGAGGTCGAACACGCCCGCGTCGAGGCTCGGCGCCCCCGGCTCGTACACCGACGACGGGCCGCCCGACAGGATGATGCCGACCGGGTTCTTCGCCGCGATCTCGGCCGCCGACTCGGTGTGCGGCACGATCTCGCTGTAGACCCCGGCCTCCCGCACGCGGCGGGCGATGAGCTGGGCGTACTGGGCGCCGAAGTCGACGACCAGCACGGGGCGCTGGTCGGTGGTGGTCGAGTCGGTCACACGGTGCCTTCCGGAAGGGGCGAGGATGCGTCGGCGGCGGCCTTCTTCGCGGCGGCGGCGTCTTCGCGGGCGACGAGATAGTGCTTCACATCACGGGCGACGATGGCCTCCATGATGAACGAGAGGAACGGCACCACACCGCCCGCGGCGAGCATGAGGAAGCGCCAGAACGGCCACCGCATGAGGCTCCACACGCGGAAGCAGCTGAAGAGATAGACGACGTAGAACCAGCCATGGGCGATGAGGATGCCCAGCGACAGGTTGAGTCCGGTGCCGGTCGACTTTCCGAAGGCGTCGAGCGGCTGGAAGGAGAGGAAGCCGGCGTTGCCGCCGGCGAACAGCTCGAGGCCGAATCCGTACTTGATGATCATCTCGGTCACCAGCAGCAGCAGCATCACACCGGTGATGGCCGAGCAGACCTGGTAGAACACGAGCGAGCCGCGGATGGCCGGGAACGAGGCGAGCTTGGGTCCGGCGGGCATGAGCCCATCCTACCCGGGCGGGATCAGGCCTCCGCGGGCAGCTCGTCGTCGTCTTCGCCGCCGCCGGTGAGCTCCTCGACCTCGCGCTCCCAGGCATCCTTCGCGAGGCGGTACCAGAGGTAGAACGCGAAGCCGGCGAAGATCGCCCACTCGGCGGCGTAGAAGATGTTGAGCCAGTTCACCGAGGTGCCGCTGTCGACGGCGGGCGAGTGGATGGCATCCAGCCCCGCCGACGGCGTCTGGGCCGTGATGTAGGCGCGATACACGTTCAGGCCCGCGATGTCGTGCCAGCGCCCGAGCAGGGCCGCCGGCGACATACGGCTCAGCTCGAACGGGTCGCTCTTGGTCGCCGAGACGACCGGTCCCTCGTCCGCGATCACGCGCCCGGTGACATCGACGCGCGCCGTCGGATCGGCGGTCGCCTGGGCGTTGAGAGCGGATGCCGCGGCATCCGCCTGATCCTTCGACGTCGTGAAGCCGAGTGCCACCGCGACCGACGTGGGCTGGGCGACGTCGGCGATGCGGAGCTGCCCGGAGACCCAGTAGCCCTCGGTCTGGTCGTTCAGCCGTGAGGTGATGACGATGAAGTCACCCGGCACGTACGAGCCCGATACCTCGACGCGCTGACCCGCGAGCGGGTCGGGCAGGGCGACGCCCGGCTTCGTCACATCGGCGAGGGGCTGCACCTGCTCGCTCGCGCCCGGTGCGACGGGGCTGGTCGACAGGGCCCGTCCGAGCTGCCACTGCCCGAGCCACGCGAACACGCCCGCCACGACGAGGCACAGCAGGAGCATCGCGATCCACCGCGGGCGCAGCATGACCTCCCGCAGCGTCGGCGGGAAGACCTGCGGCGCATCGGCCTCGGCGGACGGGGTGACGGGTGCGCTCATCAGCTGCCGTACGGCGCGACCACGACCTCGACGCGCTGGAACTCCTTGAGGTCGGAGTAGCCGGTGGTCGCCATGGACTTCCGGAGCGCTCCGATGAGGTTCGTGGTGCCGTCGGCGACCGAGGCCGGGCCGTAGAGGATCTCCTCGAGGGTGCCGACCTGCGCGACCTTCACGCGGTGGCCGCGCGGGAGCTTCGGGTGGTGCGCCTCGGGTCCCCAGTGGAAGCCGAGCCCCGGGGCATCCGTCGCGCGCGCCAGCGCGACCCCGAGCATGACCGCGTCGGCACCCATCGCGAGCGCCTTGACGATGTCGCCCGAGGTGCCGACACCGCCGTCGGCGATGACGTGCACGTAGCGGCCGCCCGACTCGTCGAGGTAGTCGCGACGGGCGGCGGCCACGTCGGAGACCGCGGTCGCCATGGGCGCGTGGATTCCCAGGGTCGCCCGGGTGGTGGATGCCGCGCCGCCGCCGAAGCCGACGAGCACGCCGGCCGCGCCCGTGCGCATGAGGTGCAGGGCCGCTGTGTAGGTCGCGGCGCCGCCGACGATGACGGGCACGTCGAGGTCGTAGATGAACTTCTTGAGGTTCAGCGGCTCGGCGACGCTCGAGACGTGCTCGGCCGAGACCGTCGTGCCGCGGATGACGAAGAGGTCGACACCGGCCGCGACCACGGTCTCGTAGAGGTCCTGCGTGCGCTGCGGGGTGAGGGCTCCGGCGACCGTGACGCCGGCCGCCCGAATCTCGGCCAGGCGCGCGCTCACGAGCTCGGGCTTGATGGGCTCGGAGTAGAGCTCCTGCATGCGGCGGGTGGCGTCGCACTCGTCGAGCGCCGCGATCTCGGCCAGCAGCGGCTCCGGGTCGTCGTAGCGCGTCCACAGACCTTCGAGGTCGAGCACGCCCAGCCCGCCGAGCTGTCCGAGCATGATCGCCGTGCGGGGGCTGACCACCGAGTCCATCGGGGCGCCGAGCACCGGCACCGTGAAGGGGAAGGCGTCGATCGTCCAGGCGGTCGAGACATCCTCAGGGTTGCGGGTGCGCCGCGACGGCACCACCGCAATGTCGTCGAAGGTGTAGGCGCGACGCGCACGCTTGGAGCGACCCAGCTCGATGTCCATGCTCACCCCCACAGCCTACCGGCGACGCCCGCGAGCGCCGATGCCGGTGCGCGCGCTGTCGCCGGGCAGAACGGATGCCGCGGCCACCTCGGCCGCGACGGCATCGACGAAGACGCGGGCCGCACGGCTCGCACCGGGGCGCACCGCGATCAGCAGGCGCCACTCGATGCGCTCGTCGAGCGGGCGCAGGGCGAACCCCGCGCCGCGCGGCGCGTCGGGGACGAGGTAGCGCGGCATGGCGGCGACGCCGAGCCCGGCCGCCACGAACTCGGGGATCTGCGCGACGTCTCCCACCTCGACGATCGTGCGACGCGCGAGACCGCGGGCGGCGAGCGCGGCGTCGAAGACCGACCGCTGGCCGAACCCTGCGGGCGAGTCGACGAAGTCCTCCTCGGCGAGGCGCGCGAGCGGCACAGTGCGGGACGCGGCGAGGGGGTGGTCGGCGGGCAGCACGGCGACGAACTCGGACGCGATGAGGCAGGCCCGGTCGGCCACAGCCTCGGTCGGCTCGGCGCCGAGGAAGGCGACGTCGATGCGCCCTGCGGCGAGGTCGGCTCCGAGACCGGCGGAACCGGTCGCCGACGGCGAGAGGTGCAGCTGCACGCCGGGGTGTCGGGCGCGGAACGTGCCGAGCACGCGGGGCAGCGCCCCGCGCACGAGCACGTTGGTGAGGATGCCGATGCGGAGCGTCCCGCGCAGCTCGCCGTCGTCGGCGACCTCATCGCGCAGCAGCGCCCACTCGTCGAGCAGGCGGCGGGCGCGCGGCAGGGCGACCTCGCCCGCCGGGGTCAGCGCGACCCGATGGGTGTCCCGCTCGAACAGGCCAGTTGCAGGCCCTTGACTACCTTGCGGCAGATCTTCGAAATATCGCGTTCGAGGGCGCGCACCCCCGCCGACACCGTCGACTGCGCGGCGAACAGACGTGCCGCCGCCCGACCGAACCCGCCCTCGTCGACGACGGTGACGAAGTACTCGAGCTGACGCAGGTCCATGGCGGGAGCCTAGCGCCGTCATCGTTCAGAACGATCGCCCTCATCGGGAACGTTCGTTTCCATCGATGTCCGATCGCGGTCACACTGGAGTCATGACCACGACCGCCGACATCCCCGTCATCCGCCTGCGCACGCCCGGCGTCTCGCACCGCACCGGGTTCTGGGTCGTGGCGCTCGGGTTCCTCGCGACGATGGCCTTCACGACCATCCCCACCCCGATCTACGCGTTCTACGCACGCGCCGACGGCTTCCCGACCTGGGTCGTGACCGTCATCTTCGCCGCCTACGCCGTGGGCGTCCTCGCCGCCCTCTTCCTCGTCGGGCACATCTCCGACTGGGTGGGACGGCGCCGGATGCTGCTCCTCGGCGTCGCGCTGCAGCTCGTCGCCGCGGGACTCTTCCTCGTCTTCCCGCACGTGGCGGGCCTGATCATCGCCCGCGTGGTGTCGGGCTTCGGGATCGGCGCGATCACCGCGACGGCCTCGGCCCACCTCGTCGAGCTCGACGCGGCCGCCCGGCCCGGCGCCGGCCCCGTGCGGGCCACGACCGTCGCCACGGTGCTCAACACCGGCGGCCTGGCGCTCGGCCCGCTCATCTCAGGTGCCCTGGTCACCTGGCTTCCGGGCCCGACCGTGACGCCCTACCTGCTCTTCGCCGGCCTCCTCGCGCTCGCCGTGCTCGGCATCGCGCTCGTGCCCGAGACCGTGGTGCGCCAGAGGGAGCGTCCCGCGTACCGCCCGCAGCGGGTCGCCGTGCCGCCGGAGGGACGCCGCGACTACACGGCCGCCGCCATCGCGGGCTTCGCCGGCTTCTCGGTGTTCGGGCTGTTCACCTCGCTCGCCCCCGTCGTGATGACCCAGGTCATGCACGAGCCCGCGCCGCTCGCGGGGGGAGCCGTGACCTTCGCGGTGCTCGCGGCATCCGCTCTCGCCCAGCTGGTGTTCGGACGCCTGTGCGCGCTGCGTCAGCTGGTGCTCGCCCTCGTGCTCGTCGTCGCCGGCCTCGCCGCCCTCGCGGTCGGCGTGCTCACTGCGACACTCGCGGTCTTCGCGGTCGGCGGCGTCGCCGCGGGCGCGG
The DNA here is from genome assembly GCF_001725695.1 of Microbacterium sp. SCN 71-21. Classification (NCBI taxonomy): domain Bacteria; kingdom Bacillati; phylum Actinomycetota; class Actinomycetes; order Micrococcales; family Microbacteriaceae; genus Microbacterium; species Microbacterium sp. SCN 71-21. Next base: position 11,595 of record NZ_MEGA01000045.1, on the reverse strand, counting down.
GCGTCGGACTCGTGTTCCGCGCCTCGATGATGACGGCGGGGCGCCTCGCCGCCCCGGAGCGCCGCGGGGAGGCGCTCGCAGGCATGTTCCTGGCGTCGTACCTCGGACTCGCGGTGCCCGTGCTCGCGATCGGCGCCGCGCTCGTCTTCGCCCCGATGACCGCGGTGCTCGTGGTGTTCGCCGCGGCCGTCGCGGTGCTCGTCGTGGTCGCCGCGCTGCCGCTCGTGCGGCGCGCGGCTCAGGCCTGAGCGGCGCCGGTCACCAGGCGTCGTCGACGCGCGGCGCGAGTCCGAGCACCCGGGCCTTGTCGGCCGGGAAGCACGCGTCGAACAGCTCGGTCACCCGCGAGTCCACGTCGTAGTCGTCGGCGAGGCGCATGCCGATCATCGTGTTGATGAGCATGCCGTGCGCGAGGAATCCCTGCGCCTGCTCGGCGGTGAACCCGAGGGAGCGCAGGTACTCCCACACCTGGGCGAAGCCGTCGCGGGCGACCGGACCGATGACCGGATGGGCACCCAGGAGGAAGGCGTGTGTCAGGGTCTGGTGCAGACCTCGCGTCTCGAGCAGGTCGATGTAGGCGCGGCCGAGCCGGTGCTCGAGCGTGTCGTCGGTCGCCTCGGCCGCCGCCCGGAACCCCGCCAGGAGCTGGTCGAGCGCCGCCGTACAGGCGGCGACGAACAGATTCTCCTTGCTGCCGAACAGGCGCACGACATAGGGCTGAGAGACGGATGCCGCGCGCGCGACGTCGTCGGTCGTGGCACCGACGTACCCCTTGGCGCCGAACACGGCGAGCGCCGCGACGACGATCTGCGAGCGCCGCTCCTCAGAGCTCAGGCGCCGTTCGGGCTCGTCTGTGGGGGTCACGCTTGACAGGTTATCAGTCGATTACTACAGTCGGCCATGTCAAAGTAATCATTCGATTACAAACACGCGTTGCCTTGCCGGGTCGCGCGTCGATACAGACACCCTCGCTCCGCATCCCGCCACTCCTCCTCCGACCAGAAAGGCCGCACCATGAGCCTCGCCACCGCCGCGCGCCGCCGCCCCGCCGCACTCGTCATCGCCGCGGCATCCCTGCCCATGTTCATGGCGACCCTCGACAACCTCGTCATGACCAACGCCCTGCCGGTGCTGCACAAGGACCTCGGCGCCAGCGTCGAGCAGCTGCAGTGGTTCGTGAACGCGTACACCCTCGCATTCGCCTCGACGATCCTGCTGGCCTCCGCGCTCGGCGACCGCTACGGCCGTCGCACCGTCTTCACGATCGGCATCGCGGTGTTCGGCATCGGCTCGATCTTCGCCGCCCTCTCGCAGGACCCCGGTCAGCTCATCGCCGCGCGAGCCCTGCAGGGATTCGGCGGCGCGGGCGTCATGCCGCTCTCGCTCGCCCTCATCACCGGCGGCGTCGCCGATCGGCTGCGCCCGCTCGCGATCGGCATCTGGGGCGGGATCGCCGGCCTCGGCGTCGCGGTCGGCCCGCTCGTCGGCGGGGCGGTCATCGAGGGCTGGAACTGGCAGACGATCTTCTGGATCAACATCCCCGTCGCCGTCATCGCCCTGCCGCTCGCGATCTGGGCGCTGCCGAACCAGCGCGGCGCCCGCGCCCGCATCGACGTCGTGGGCACCGTGCTCGCCGGCGCCGGGGTTCTCGCCCTCGTGCACGCCATCGTGCGTGGCAACGACGACGGCTGGTCGACGTTCTCCGTCATCGGCGAGATCGTGCTCGGCTCGCTGCTGGTGATCGCGTTCCTGGTGTGGCAGTGGCGCTCGCGCAGCCCGCTCGTGCCGCTGCGACTGTTCCGCGACCGCTCGTTCTCACTCACCAACGCGGTCGGCTTCGCGTTCAGCTTCGGCACGTTCGGGTCGATCTTCATCCTCATCCAGTACATGCAGGTCGTGCGCGGCTCGACCCCGCTGGAGGCGGCGGTGCAGACCACGCCGTGGACGCTCGCCCCGATGGTCGTCGCACCCCTGGCCGGGCTCATCGCCCCGCGGGTCGGCACCCGCATCCTGCTCGTCACCGGACTCGCAGCGCAAGGCATCGCCCTCGGCTGGCTCGCGCTGATGATCTCCACCACGACGCCCTACATCGACATGGTCGCGCCGTTCGTGCTCGCCGGCGTCGGCATGGGGCTCGTGTTCGCGCCGTCGGCGACAGCTCTGCTGTCGACACTCGGCATCGCCGACCACGCCAAGGCGTCGGGCGTCAACTCCACAGTGCGCGAGATCGGCGTCGCCCTCGGCACCGCCGTCATGACGGCGATCTTCGTCGGCGCCGGAGGTCAGCTGCGCCCGGACATGTATGTGGATGCCGCGCGCCCCGCTGTCCTCACCGGGGCGGCCGTGCTGCTGGTCACCGCCGTGCTCGCCCTGTTCCTGCCCGCCGGCCGCGGCACGCCGGCGACGGCCGCGGACAGCGAACGGGAACTCGCGCACGCGGCGTGAACCGCGGCATCCAGCCCCTCATCGAGGCGCCGGACGACAGGGATCACTTCTTGTAGTTCGGCGCCTCGACGACGATCTGCACGTCGTGCGGGTGCGATTCCTTCAGGCCCGCCGCCGTGATGCGCACGAAGCGCCCCTTGGTCTTGAGCTCCTCGATCGTGCGCGCCCCGACGTAGAACATCGACTGACGCAGACCACCGACGAGTTGATAGGCGACGGCGGCGACCGGGCCGCGGTAGGCGACCTGGCCCTCGATGCCCTCGGGGATCAGTTTGTCGTCGCTGGGCACGTCGGCCTGGAAGTAGCGGTCCTTCGAGTACGACGTCTTCTTGCCGCGGGTCTGCAGCGCGCCGAGCGAGCCCATGCCGCGGTACTGCTTGAACTGCTTGCCGCCCTGGAAGACGATCTCGCCCGGCGACTCGTCGGTGCCGGCGAACAGCGACCCGATCATGACGGTGTCGGCGCCCGCGACGAGCGCCTTGGCGATGTCGCCCGAGTACTGCAGACCGCCGTCGGCGATCACCGGCACGCCCGCTTCGCGGGCGGCGAGGGACGCCTCGTAGACGGCCGTCACCTGCGGCACGCCCACACCCGCCACGACGCGGGTGGTGCAGATCGAGCCCGGCCCGACGCCGACCTTCACGGCGTCGACACCCGCGTCGATGAGCGCCTGAGCGCCCTCGCGGGTCGCGACGTTGCCGCCGATCACGTCGATGTGCGCGAACGTCGGGTCGGCCTTGATGCGCCGCACGATGTCGATGACGCCCGCCGACTGGCCGTTGGCCGTGTCGACCACGAGCACGTCGACGCCCGCGTCGCGCAGGGCCTCGGCGCGCTCCCACGCGTCGCCGAAGAAACCGATCGCGGCGCCCACGCGGAGGCGACCCTGCTCGTCCTTGGTGGCGAGCGGGTACTTCTCGCTCTTGTCGAAGTCCTTGATGGTGATCAGACCCGCAAGACGTCCGTCGGCGTCGATGAGGGGCAGCTTTTCGACGCGGTGCTTGGCGAAGGCGGCGATCACGTCGCCCGCACTCACGCCCACCGGGGCCGTGATGAGGCCCTCGCTGGTCATCACGTCGCGCACGAGGGTCGAACGGCGCTCGAAGCCCGACACGAACCGCATGTCGCGGTTGGTGACGATGCCCACGAGGCGACGGTCGTCGTCCACGACCGGAAGACCCGAGATGCGGTAGGTCGCGCAGAGCGCGTCGACCTCCTCGATCGTGGCGTCGGGAGTGGTGGTCACCGGGTCGCTGATCATGCCCGACTCGCTGCGCTTGACCCGGTCGACCATGGCCGCCTGGTCCTCGATCGAGATGTTGCGATGCAGGATGCCGAGACCCCCCTCGCGGGCGACCGCGATCGCCATGCGGGCTTCGGTGACGGTGTCCATCGCGCTCGAGATGAGCGGGGTGGCGACCGTGATGCGGCGCGTGACCCGCGAGGACGTGTCGGCCTCGCTCGGGATGACGTCGGTGTGCCCGGGCAGCAGCAGGACGTCGTCGTAGGTGAGTCCGACGAAACCGAAGGGGTCGTGCTGCTCCATGCGTGCTCCCATGCGGCGCCCGGTCGGGGCGCGATCGTTGCGGCGAGGGCGGAGGGTCATCCCGCCTGATGATTCTAAGCGGCGCGGAACGGGCTGTATTCCGCTCGCGCGCGTGTACGCGCCCGCTCGCGCGCGCGAGCGGCGACGGCACTCGGGTGTCGCGAGTCGCGCGATCGGCCAACGCGAGTCATACTGGGCGGCACGCGACGACGAGGCCGCGTGGACGGAGATATCGGTTCGGTGACGATGCCGTGCCGAAACACCCCTGACATATGCGACTCCTAGTCTCTCGGACGTGCATCCGCGCCACCCGGCGCGCCTGCCCAGCTACGACCCGTGGAGGACGATGACCGTGCAGTTCGCGCACAGGTTGCTCTCATCGCGACGACGACTCGCCGGCATCGGCGCGCTCGTGCTCGCGCTCGGGGTGCTTCTCACCCTGCTGATGCCCGCCCCGGCCGCCCACGCTGCGACCACCTGCTCCGCCGATGCGACGACAGCCTGCATCCAGGGCACGATCCGCACCAGCGACGGCAAGCCCGCGAGCGGTGTGAAGCTGTCGATCGCCGGGCCCGCGGCATCCACCCCCGACACGACCACGGATGACTCGGGCCGCTGGGTGTTCGAGGTGACCGCCGCCGGTTCCTACACGGTGACCCTCGACAAGACCTCGCTGCCCGACGGCCAGTACGTCTCCGGCGCCGACACCCGCACGGTGCAGGTGTCGCTGCACTCGGACTTCTCGGCGATCTTCTCGCTGAGCGATTCTGCGGACGGCGCGACCACGACCGACACCGGGTTCGACTGGCAGCGGTTCTGGCAGCAGTTCGTGCAGGGCGTGCGCCTGGGCCTCCTCCTCGCCCTCGCCTCCCTCGGCCTGTCACTCATCTTCGGCACGACCGGCCTCAGCAACTTCGCCCAGGGCGAGATGGTGAGCCTCGGTGGCGTGCTGGCCTGGTTCTTCATGTCGATCCTCGGCAACAACCTGTGGCTCGCGGGGCTCGCGGCCGTCGTGGTGATGGCCCTGTTCGGCTGGGCGCAGGACGTCGTGCTGTGGAAGCCGCTGCGACGCAAGCGGCTCAGCCTCACACAGCTCATGATCGTGTCGATCGGTCTGTCGATCGCCCTGCAGTACGTGCTGCAGCTGTGGATCGGCGCCGGCACCGTGCGCATCGACCTCGCCACGCCGGCGACCGTCACGATCTGGGGCATCACCCTCACGATCCAGTCCTACGTGTCGATGGGCATCGCGATCGTCGCGATCGCCGCGGTCGGGCTCGGCCTCATGTACACCCGCTTCGGCCGCGCGACCCGCGCGGTGTCCGACAACCCGGCGCTGGCGTCGGCGTCGGGCATCGACGTCGACCGCGTCATCCGGGGCGTGTGGATCATGGGATCCGGACTCGCGGGTCTCGCGGGCGTGCTGCTCGGCCTCGTGCTCAACGGCGTGAACTGGCAGACCGGCGGCCAGCTGCTGCTCCTCCTGTTCGCCGCTGTCACCCTCGGCGGACTCGGCACCGCGTTCGGCGCCTTCGCGGGTGCCATGGTCATCGGCCTCATCGTCGAGCTGACCAACATCTGGCTGCCCGGCGACCTGAAGTACGCGACCGCCCTGGCGCTGCTCATCATCATCCTGCTGTTCCGGCCGCAGGGCATCTTCGGCCGCCGCGAGCGGATCGGCTAAGGAGGGTTCTGATGGACTTCTGGGTTTCCCTGCTGCAGCAGCTCACCGAGAACGCGATCGCGCCGGTCACCGCGGCGTACGTCATCGCGGCGATCGGTCTCAACATCCACTTCGGCTTCACCGGTCTCATGAACATGGGCCAGGCGGGCTTCATGCTCCTCGGCGCCTACGGGTTCGCGCTGACGATCATCTACGGCGGCGGGTTCTGGCTCGCCGTGCTCGTCTCGATCCTCGCGTGCGTCGCGTTCGCGGCGATCCTCGGCATCCCGACGCTGAGACTGCGCGGCGACTACCTCGCCATCGTCACGATCTGCGCGGCCGAGATCGTGCGCATGGTGGGCCGCCTCGCTGCGCTCGCGCCCATCACGGGCGGCTCGACGGGCCTCGTCGGACCCACCTACCGCGGGCCGTTCACCGACCTGTCTCCGCTGGGCACCGGGTCGACCACCATCCTGTGGTTCACCTACCCGAACACCGACCCGGGGTCGGGCAACGACTGGTGGACGCGCATCGTCTCCTGGGGCCTCGTTGTCGTGCTGCTCGCGCTGACCTGGCTCGCGATGCGCAGCCCGTGGGGTCGCGTGCTCAAGGGCATCCGCGAGGACGAGGACGCCGTGCGCAGCCTCGGCAAGAGCTCCTACGCCTACAAGATGCAGGCGCTCATCATCGGCGGTGTGCTCGGCGGGCTCGGCGGCATCCTGACCGTGCTCCCCGCCTCCGTGCAGCCCGACGGCTTCAGCCGCACCCTCACATTCAACCTGTGGACGATCATGCTGCTCGGCGGCGCCGCGACGATCTTCGGTCCGCTGCTCGGCGCGATCATCTTCTTCGTCGTGCGCATCGCGATCGTGCAGATCATGGGCGAGTTCATCCCGACCTCCATCCTCAACACGCAGCAGACGCAGGCGCTGTCGTGGGTGTTCATCGGCGTCGCGCTCATGCTCATCGTGATCTTCAGACCACAGGGCATCCTCGGAAAGAAGAAGGAGTTGAGCTTCAATGCCTGACCTCGGCCCCGTCACCACCGCGATCCGCACGCAGCTCGGCGGCGTCGAGGAGACCCCCGGCGCCACGAAGCCCGACCCGATCCTCGTCGTCGACAACATCGTGCGCCGATTCGGCGGCATGACCGCCGTCAACGTCGACCACCTCGAGGTGCAGCGCGGCGCCATCACGGCCCTCATCGGTCCGAACGGCGCGGGCAAGACGACGTTCTTCAACCTGATCACCGGGTTCGACCGCCCCTCCAGCGCCAAGCGGCTCATCGGAGGCCCGTCCTCGGATGCCGCGGCCCGCTGGTCGTTCGACGGCCGCACCCTCGGCAACACCGCGGCATCCAAGGTCGCCCGTGCCGGCATGGTGCGCACCTTCCAGCTCACCAAGGCGCTCTCGCGCATGACGGTGCTGGAGAACATGCTGATCGGCGCGAAGGGCAACCCCGGCGAGAACCTCGCCGTCGGGCTCATCCCGGCGCTGTGGTCGAAGGCCGAGAAGGCGAACATCGCCAAGGCCGACGAGCTGCTCTCCCGCTTCAAGCTCGACGCGAAGCGCGACGACATGGCCGGCAGCCTCTCGGGCGGGCAGAAGAAGCTGCTCGAGATGGCGCGGGCGCTGATGAGCGACCCGCAGATGATCATGCTCGACGAGCCGATGGCGGGCGTGAATCCCGCACTCACCCAGAGTCTGCTCGAGCACATCCAGGCGCTGCGTGAGGACGGCACAACGGTGCTGTTCGTCGAGCACGACATGCACATGGTGCGCCACATCTCCGACTGGGTCGTCGTCATGGCCCAGGGCGAGGTCGTCGCCGAGGGCGCGCCCGACAAGGTCATGAAGAACCCCGCCGTGATCGACGCCTACCTCGGCGCCCACCACGACACGGACCTGGGCGACGACGACGCGCTCACGACCGGACTCATCGAACAGATCGAGCAGGCCGCCGAAGCCGAGGCCGAGGCCGAGGAGGAGTCGCGATGAGCGAGACCACCGCCACCCCCGTCGTCAAGGCGGACAACCTCATCGCCGGCTACCTGCCGGGGGTGAACATCCTCAACGGATGCACCCTCGAGGCCTACCAGGGCGAGCTGATCGGCATCATCGGCCCGAACGGCGCCGGCAAGTCGACCCTGCTGAAGGCGCTGTTCGGACTTGTGAACGTGCGCAGCGGCTCGGTGACCCTCGAGGGTCGCGACATTACCAACAACAAGGCCAATCAGCTCGTGCAGGCCGGCATCGGGTTCGTGCCGCAGACGAACAACGTGTTCCCCTCGCTCACGATCGAGGAGAACATGCAGATGGGCATGTTCCTGCGCCCGAAGCAGTTCGCGAAGCGCGTGGCCGAGATCTGGGAGCTCTTCCCGGTGCTCGGCGAGCGCCGCAAGCAGCGCGCCGGGTCGCTCTCGGGCGGTGAGCGCCAGTCGGTCGCCATGGCCCGGGCGCTCATGATGAACCCGAAGGTGCTTCTGCTCGACGAGCCGAGCGCCGGGCTGTCGCCGGTGCGTCAGGACGAGACGTTCATCCGCACCCGCGAGATCAACAAGACGGGCGTCACGATCATCATGGTCGAGCAGAACGCCCGCCGCTGCCTGCAGATCTGCGACCGCGGCTACGTGCTCGATCAGGGCCGCAACGCCTATGAGGGGACGGGTCGTGAGCTCGCGAAGGACCCGAAGGTGATCGAGCTGTACCTCGGCACCCTCGCCACCGATGTCGAGGCCGCCGGCAAGTAGGCGAGTCGACTCAGCGCGGGGTCGCGCGGCGGATCACCAGATAGCCGCCGAACGCGCAGGCGAGGGCAAGACCCAGCAGAAGCGTGAACTGCCCGACGATCCCGATCGCGGCGAGCCAGCCGAACAGCTCGGCCCAGCCCTGCACGAGGGTGACGACCGTTCCGGCCACGACCAGCGCCGCCGTCGCGCCGAACGCGAGCACCACCATCCCCGGGATGCGCCAGCGCATGTAGACGGTCGTCGCGCCGGCGCCGATCGACAGGACGAGGAGCTGGAGCGCGAAGGTCGTGTAGAAGTCGGTCAGCCAGCCGTTCTGCCCGTACCAGAGCGCGTCGAACATGTGGACGCCGAGCCACCAGCCGCCCGTCGCCTTCTCGACCTGTACGAGTGCGGCCGTGAGCGCCGCCATCTCCGCGGACACGAGCACGAACATGACGAGGGTGCCCATCCAGTAGTCCCGCCGGGTCGAGCCGATGCCGAGTGCGAAGGAGAACGTGAGCCCGACGGCCTGCACCCCGACCACCACCAGGTACCACTGGGGCGACAGCACGGCCCAGCTGTAGCGCATCCCCTCGATGTCGATCCCACCGGCCACGCTCCGGATGATCAGGCCGACGACCATCGAGACCACCCAGGCGCTGCCCGCGATGACCCATGGCATGCCGAAGAACACGGCGGGGTTCACGGCGTGCAGACGTACGGTGCGCCAGATCGGATTGCGCCGCATGCGACCGGCGCGAGGCAGCGCCGATCCGACGACGGTGAGCGCGTTCATGCGGCTTCCCTCCGGTTCGGGGCGTCGGGGCTCGCGAGATCGTCTCCGGTGAGGTGCACGACGAGCTGCTGGAGCGACACCGGGGCGAGCTCGAGGCCGGAGTGCGCGGCACGGGCTCGCGCGGCCGCGTCGAGGCGGCCGTCGATCGTGACCGACGCGAGCCCGCCGAGACGCTCCCGTCCGATGATCGTGTAGTCGGCGGCGAACGCGTCGACCGCGGCAGCCGGCCCCGCCACCGCCGTTGCGGAGCCGCGCAGCTCATCCGCGTCCTGGTCGAGCAGGATGCGCCCGCGATCGATGAGGACGACGTGTTCGAGCATGCCGGCGACCTCGTCGATCAGATGGGTGGAGAGCACGACGGTTCGCGGGTGCTCGGCGTAGTCCGTCAGCAGCCGGTCGTAGAAGATCTGTCGCGCCACGGCGTCGAGACCCAGATACGGCTCGTCGAAGAACGTCAGGTCGGCACGGGAGGCCAGCCCGACGACGACGCCGACGGCGGACAGCTGCCCCCGCGACAGCTTCTTGATGGGCCGGCGGAGGGGAAGCGCGAAATCGGCGATGAGGCGGCTCGCGAAGTCCGCGTCCCAGTTCTCGAAGTACCAGGGAGCGACAGAGAAGACATGCGCCGGCGTGAAGCCCTCGGGGTACCGCTGCGATTCGGCGATGAAGCACAGGCGACGCAGGACGTCGCCGCGTTCGACCGGCGAGCGGCCGAAGACCTCGACCGAGCCGCCGTCGGCGAAGATCTGCCCCGTGAGCAGTTGCATGAGCGTCGTCTTGCCGGCGCCGTTGCGGCCGAGGAGGCCGTAGATGCGATTCTCGGCGAACTCGACGTCGACGCCGTCGATCGCCGCGAGCTTTCCGTAGCGCTTCACCAGCCCGCGGGTGCGGGCGACTGCGGCGGTCATGAGGCGATCCTTACGTCGGTGTTCGCGGCGGCGGCGCACTCGGCGCGCACCAGGTCGATGAGCTGGTCGGCCTCAATGCCGAGTGTCGAGGCCTCGACGATCAGGGGACGCACGAATTCGTCGGCGAACGATCTCCGCCGACGGCCCGCGACCCGTTCGCGGGCTCCACTCGTCACGAACATCCCGATCCCGCGACGCTTCTCCACGATCCCGGCGTCGACGAGCATGTTCACTCCTTTGAGCGCGGTGGCCGGGTTGATGCGAAGGAACCCGGCGAGCTCGTTCGTCGACGGGATCTGTGCGTCCTCCGCGAGCAGGCCGGCGAGGATCTGGTTCTCTATCTGCTCGGCGACCTGCACGAAGATCGGGCGCGTCTCATCCATCCGGTAACGGCCCTCCCGACGTGCTCACATGGTTCATTACTTGAGTAACTAACCAATCATGCAGAGCTCCGCGTGTCAAGCGTGGCGCGGCGACGGCGGGCACGCGAAAGGGGCGGGTGCTCGCGCACCCGCCCCTTCGCTGTGATCAGGAGATCAGTTGGTCGAACCCTGGATCGACTTCTGGAACACCGGGACGTTGGTCGCGTCGAACTTGTAGATGCCGATGAAGGCGCTCGACGGGTCGTTCTCGGAGTTGAACGGGCCGATGCCCGCCTTGCCCGTGTACTGGATGTCCTTGCCGGAGTTCAGCAGGGCGAGGCACGAGGCGTAGTCGGCGCACTTCTCGCCACCGTTGACACCCGAGACCGCGGCGAGGTTCGCCTGGATCGTGGGGCCGTCGGTGCCCTTGCCCTTGTCGGCAGCGAGCGCGGCGAGCACGATCGCGTCGTAGGACTCGGGAGCGTAGGAGAAGTCCTTCAGGTCGGCGTTCGCCGAGGTCTTGTAGAAGTCCACGAGACGCTGCTTGAAGGTGGCGTCGGGCTGAGCACCGGGGATCGTGCCCTGCGCACCCGTCAGGGTGTCGGCCGCGAAGGTGGTGCTGTAGTCAGCCGTGTTGCCGTCGACCATGTAGACCTTCGACATGTCCCAGCCCTGAGCCTTGAGCTCGGGGACGATCGACTTGGTCTCATCGAAGGCGAGGATGGCGATCGCGTCGGGCTTGGCGGCCAGAACCGCCGAGACCTCCGACGAGAAGGTCGTCTGACCGGGAGCGAACTCCTGACCCTTGCCCTTGGCGCCGTAGACGATCGAGCCGCCCGCCTTGGTGACGGTGTCCTCCACGACGTCACGCAGGCCGGTGCCGTACGCGTCGTTGAACACGAGGAAGCCGAGCTTCTGCACGCCGTCGCCGACGATCAGGTTGCCCAGCGCCGAGCCCTGCACGGTGTCCGGCGGAGCGGTGCGGAAGTAGTAGCTCGAGTAGCCGGACAGCGCCGTCGCGGTGTTCGCGGGCGAGAGCTGCACCTTGCACTTGGAGGTGATGGTGTCGACGAAGTTCAGCGTGACGCTGGACGACTCGGCACCGAGCACGACCTGCGCGTCGGAGCTGGCGATCTGGGCGGCCGA
>NZ_MEGA01000044.1:0-22757 GCF_001725695.1 Microbacterium sp. SCN 71-21 | reverse complement strand
CCGGTTGTGCAGCCCCGCGTGTCCGATGGCGCGCGTGCACACCGCGCCGTCGCGTCGGCTGAGGCACCAGCGGGTCGGGGGAGTGTCGGTCACCTGGCCACTGTAGGCGGGCAGCGGAAGGGCGGGGCCGCCGCGCGACCCCGCCCACGACCGGATGCCGCGGTCAGTACTTCATGACGATGCGGCCGTCGATCTTGCCCTGCTCCATGCGCTCGAACACCTCGTTGATGTCGTCGAGCGACTCGACGGCGATCGTCGGGTGGATCTCGCCGCGGGCGTAGAAGTCGAGGGCCTCGATCATGTCCTGGCGTGTCCCGACGATCGAGCCGCGGATGGTGATCGCCCGCAGCACGATGTCGAAGATGTTCGCGGGGAAGTCCCCCGGGGGAAGCCCGTTGAACACGATGGTCGCGCCGCGACGGGCCATTCCGAGTGCCTGACCGAACGCCTTCGGGTGCACAGCGGTCACCAGCACGCCGTGGGCGCCGCCGGTGAGCTCCTGCACGGCAGGTCCCGGGTCGGTCGTCGCCGCGTTGACGGTGACTTCGGCGCCGTGGGTGCGGGCGAGCGCGAGCTTCTCCTCGTCGATGTCGACCGCAGCGACGCGCATGCCCATCGCCCGGGCGTACTGCACCGCGATGTGGCCGAGACCACCGATTCCGGAGATCACGACCCACTCGCCGGGCTTCACCTCGGTCATCTTCAGACCCTTGTAGACAGTGACACCCGCACACAGGATCGGCGCGACCTCGTACGGGTCGGAACCCTCGGGAATTCGCGCGGCGAACCGCTCGTCGACGAGCATGTACTCGCCGAAGCTGCCGTCGACGGAATAGCCGCCGTTCTGCTGCTCGGGGCAGAGGGTCTCCCAGCCGGTGCGGCAGTACTCGCACACGCCGCACGCGCTCCACAGCCACGCGTTGCCCACGCGGTCGCCGACCGAGAGGGATGTCACGCCCTCGCCCAGTGCGACGACCTCGCCGTAGCCCTCGTGACCGGGGATCAGATTCGCCTTCGGCGCGACCGGCCAGTCGCCGCGCGCCGCGTGGAGGTCGGTGTGGCACACGCCGCTCGTGATCACCTTCACGAGTGCCTGGCCGGGACCCGGAGACGGGATCGCCACGTCTTCGACGACCAGCGGTTCGCCGGAGGTCGTGACCACCGCGGCGCGCATGGTGCCGGTGGGCACGGTGCCGCGATCGAGGTTCGGACGGGCGTCGGTGAGAATCGACATCGTCATCACTCCTTCGTGTCGGGGAACGGCCCCGGACCCCTTCCGAGGTTCCGTGATCCCCGTCGCGATGCCGACGCTACGCCGCGGCCCGTTGCATGCCGTTGCCGCATGTTGCGGCCGAGGTTCGTGCGCGAGTGGCGGTGGTGACGGGCGTAGATTGGGCGGATCGGCCGTCCGGCCGGGAACCGGAGGGCGAGTGAGTTCGCAGCGCGACAGCCACAGCGAGCTGCCGCTCGATCCCGACACCGACGACATTGCGGTCATCCCGAGGCCGCTCCACCTGCGCCCCGCCGCGGTCGGTCTGGTGGCGCTCGGCGGCGCGATCGGTACGGGGGTCCGCCTCGTCGTGTCCGCCGCCATCCCGGCCGAGTGGGGCATCCCCTTCGGCATTCTCGTCATCAACGTGACCGGTGCCTTCGTGCTGGGACTGCTGCTCGAGGTGCTCGTGCGTCGCGGCGACGACACGGGGGTGCGGCGCGGCATCCGTCTCTTCGTCGGCACGGGCGTGCTGGGCGGCTACACGACCTACAGCACCTTCGCCGTCGGTGCCGAGGGGCTGCTGCACACCGATCTGACCGCGAGCCTCGTCTATGGCGCAGTGACGGTCGTGGTGGGTGGCGCCGCGTCGATCCTCGGCATCGCCGCGGGGGCGGCGATCATGCGGAGGGCCCGCGCATGACCGTCATCTGGCTGTGGGTCGCGACGATGGCTGCCGGAGGCGTCGGAGCGGCGCTGCGTTTCGTCGTCGACGGCGCGGTCAAGGCACGGTGGCGGCATCCCTATCCGCTCGGCACGTCTGTCATCAACGTCACGGGCTCGTTCGTGCTCGGGTTCGTCGTGGCGGCCGCCGCAGGGCGCGTCCTGCCGGTCGAGGTGAGCATGATCGGCGGCACCGGGCTTCTCGGGGGCTACACGACGTTCAGCACGGCGAGCTTCGAGACAGTGCGCCTCGCGCAGCAGCGTCGATGGGGATGGAGCCTCGCGGCAGGGTTCGGCCAATTGGTCGCCTGCGTCGCGGGCGCGGCGCTCGGCGCGGTGCTCGGCGCGCTCGTGTGAGCGGAGCCCGAGGCCCGCAACAGTCGTACGATGGAGCGATGTCCACGACGCAGACGTCTTCTGACGACACCGTGACGGATGCCGCGACCCCCGGGCCGCAGTTCCTCAGTCTTCTCGGCGACGCCGACGCAGCCCCTTCGTGCTGCGGTGGCTCCTGCAGCATCGGCTGAGACCGCCGAACGACGATGCCGACCCGGTGACCCGGGTCGGCATCTGTGCGATCACTCGCAGGTCAGTGCCCGACGCCCGGCATCTCGATCGTGTCGGCCGGCTTGCGCACCATAAGCGCGCCCACGATCGTGAGAATCGACACCGCCGCCGCGAAGACGAACGCCGTGTGCGTGCCCGACGCCCACGCCTCGTTCGGCGATGCCCCGTTGGCCGACGCGTTCGCGGTGGACGTCGCCATCAGGGTGACCAGCACCGCGACACCCGCGGCGCCGGCGACCTGCTGCACGGTCGAGAGGATCGCACTGCCGTAGGCGTAGAGGTGCGGCGGGAGAGACCCGAGCGACGCGGTGAACAGCGGCGGGAACGACAGTGCGAGGCCGACGAACATCACCGTGATGATGGGCAGCAGCACCCAGATGGAGGTGTTCGCGTCGACGAAGGTCAGGCCCCACAGCACGGCGATCACGATCAGCGCGCCCGGGATCAGCAGAACGCGGGTGCCCCACTTGTCGTAGATCGCGCCGATCAGCGGACCGGTGAGTCCCATCAGCAAGGAGCCCGGCAGCAGCAGGAGTCCCGTGGTGAGCGCATCGGCGCCGACGGCGCGCTGCAGGTAGAGCGGCAGCACCGTGATCGCGCCGAAGAACGCGAAGGAGAGGATCGTGAACTGCAGGAGCGAGATCGTGAAGTTGCGGTAGCTGAAGACGCGCAGGTCGAGGAGAGCCCGATCGTCGCGCTGCAGACGCAGCTGGCGCAGCACGAGCAGCGTGAGCGCCACGACGCCGACGATCAGCGAGATCCACAGGGTGGCCGACGGGCTCGATGCCGCCCCGCCCTCGCCGCCGATCTGGCTGAGGCCGTAGACGAGGCCGCCGAAGCCGAAGGCGGACAGCACGACAGAGAGGGCGTCGATGCGGGCGTGCGATTGCTCGCCGACATTGCGGATCCACAGCGCGCCGACGACGAGCGCGACGATCGCGATCGGCAGCACGACGCCGAAGATCCAGCGCCAGCCGAGCGTGTCGAGGATGACTCCGGCCAGAGTCGGGCCGAGGGCGGGCGCAAGCGCCATGACGATGCTGACGCGACCCATCATGCGACCGCGCTCGTGCGCCGGCACGACGGTCATGAGCGTCGTCATGAGCAGCGGCATCATGATCGCGGTGCCGGACGCCTGAATGACGCGCGCGACCAGCAGCACCTCGAAACCGGGAGCGAGGAAGGCGACCAGGGTGCCGAGCGAGAAGAGGCTCATCGCCGCCACGAAGATCACACGTGTCGTCAGGCGGCGCAGCAGGAAGCCGGTGATCGGGATGACCACGGCCATCGTGAGCATGAAGGCGGTCGTCAGCCACTGTGCGGCGGACGCCGTGATCGAGAGGTCGTCGATGAGGTGGTCGATCGCCACGCCCATCGTGGTCTCGTTGAGGATCGCCACGAACGCGGCACCCAGGAGCAGCCAGATGACGCGCTGCGCCTGAGGCGTGATGGATGCCGGTGCGGAGGGGATGGTGTCGGTGGATGCCATGGGCGTTCCTCGTCTCGGGGCTGTGGGCGGGGACGTCATCGTCGGGAGTGCGACGGGCGTGTGATGAGCGTAACGGTGGTCACAGACATCCCATTCCCGACTGGTGGCACGATGAGTGCATGGCAGATTCACGACAGCTCGCCTCGGTGCGGGTGCGGGCGGTCGTGTCGATCGTCGCGGGCCTGGCGGGAGGGATCGTCGTGGGCCTGTTCCAGGGGTGGGCGGCCGGCATCCTCTCGGCCTGGGCGGTGCTCGCCATCGTGCAGACGACCTGGGTGCTGGTCGCGACGTGGTCGATGGATGCCGCGGACACCCGAGCGCACGCGACGGCCGAGGACCCGGGTCGACGCACGGCCCGGCTGATCGCCGTCGTCGGCAGCCTCGTCAGCCTCGGCGCCGTCGGCGTGGTCGTGGTCGAGGCGCGCAATGCCAGCGGGTGGGAGGCGTTGGCCCTTGCCGGCATCAGCGTCGTCAGCGTCGCGGCATCCTGGCTGCTCATCCAGGTGGACTATATGCTGCGGGTCGCGCACGTCTACTACACCGAGCCGATCGGCGGCATCCAGTTCAACCAGGACGAGCCGCCGATGTACACCGACTTCGCCTACTTCGCCTTCGGGCTCGGCATGACCTACCAGGTCGCCGACACCAACGTGACGACCAACGAGGTGCGGCGCATCGTGATCGCGCAGACCATGCTCGCCTACCTCTTCGGCGCCGTGATCCTCGCGACGGTCATCAACCTCGTCTCGAGCCTCGGGTGACCCGCTGATGGCGATGGGTATGGGCCACGGAGGCGGCGGCATGGGCATGGGGATGGCCAACGGCATGGGCCCGCGGCCGGCGGGCTTCCGCGGGGTCGACCAGGACGCGCAGCGCAGGGCCAACGCGTCGGCGCCGAAGATCGCCCACCTCGGGCGCCGGGTCGCCGAGCTGTTCCGGCCGTATCGCGCGCGCCTGGCACTCACGATCGTCGCCGTGCTGCTCGGTGCGGCCGTCGCGGTCATCCCGCCGCTGATCGTGCAGCGCATCTTCGACGACGCCCTGTTCCCGACCTCCGGAGGCGGACCCCGCATCCCGTTGCTCGTCGAGCTCGTCTCGATCACTGTCGCGCTCTTCCTGCTCTCGGCGGCGCTGAACTTCTGGCAGACGTGGCTCACCGCCACCGTCGGAAACGCCGTCACCGGCGACCTGCGCGTGCGCATGTTCGACCACCTGCAGGCCATGGAGTTGGCCTTCTTCACCCGCACCAAGACGGGCGTCATCCAGTCGCGTCTGCAGAACGACGTCGGCGCCGTGTCGTCGGTGCTCACCAACACCGTGACGAGCGTGCTCGGCAATACGGTGACGGTGGTCGCCTCCATCGTCGCGATGGTGCTGATCGACCCGCGCCTGACGGTGATCGCGGTCGTCCTGATGCCGGTGCTGGCCGTCGTGCAGCGGCGGGTCGGCCAGGTGCGCGCGCGCATCGCCGGCCAGACGCAGGAGTCGCTCTCGGAGCTGACCGCCATCACGCAGGAGAGCCTGAGTGTGAGCGGCATCCTGCTCTCGAAGTCGTTCAACCGTCAGGGCGACGAGCTGGGGCGCTTCCGCGAGGAGAACGCCAACCAGGTGCGCCTGCAGGTGCGACAGGCGATGAGCGGACAGGGCTTCTTCTCGCTCGTCGGCGTCATCATGGCGAGCGTGCCGGCCGTCATCTACCTGGTCGCGGGCCTTCTGATCGGCGGCGGGGCCGACACGATCACGGCGGGCACCATCGTCGCGTTCACCACCGTGCAGGCCCGGCTGCTGCAGCCGCTCATGGGCCTCATGCGCGTGACCCTCGACCTGCAGACCTCGGGCGCGGTGTTCGCGCGCATCTTCGAGTACCTCGACCTCACGCCCGCGATCCGCGACCGGCCGGGGGCGATCGGCGTCGCGGAGGCGCCGGGCCCGCGCGGCGAGGTGCGCTTCGAGGGGGTGTCGTTCCGCTACCCCGACTCGTCGAGCGAAGCGCGCCCGACGCTCGACGACGTCTCGTTCACCGTCGAGCCCGGCCAGCACGTCGCATTCGTCGGGCCGTCGGGGGCCGGCAAGACCACGATCCTCTACCTCACGCCGCGGCTCTACGAGGCCACGGGTGGCACGGTGCGGTTCGCGGGCGCCGACGTGCGCGACCTGCGGCACGCCGCGATCATCGACGACATCGGCATCGTGTCGCAGGAGACGTACCTCTTCCACGCGACCATCCGTGACAACCTTCGCTACGCGAAGCCGGAGGCGACCGACGCCGAGCTCGAGGCGGCCTGCCGCGCGGCCAACATCCATCACGTCATCGAGGGCTTCGAGCACGGCTACGACACCGTCGTGGGCGAACGCGGGTACCGGCTGTCGGGCGGTGAGAAGCAGCGCATCGCGATCGCGCGCGTGCTGCTGAAGGATCCGCCGGTGCTGCTGCTCGACGAGGCCACCTCGGCACTCGACACGGTGTCCGAGCGCATCGTGCAGGAGGCCCTCGACACCGCGGCGCGCGGGCGCACGACCATCACCGTCGCGCACCGGCTGTCGACGGTCATCGCCTCCGACGTCATCCACGTGGTCGAGCGCGGTCGCATCGTGGAGTCGGGCACGCACGAGTCGCTGCTCGCGGCCGGTGGGCTCTACGCGGCGCTCGCCGCCCAGCAGCTCGCGGCGGTCACCGACCTCGACGCGGACAGGCCCGTCTGAGCGTCACCAGGTCGCGGCGACGGATGCCTCGCGGCCGTCCTCGCGCTCGCTGCTGCGCGCGGTGAGCGCACGGGTGAACTCTCCGAGGGCGCGGCGGTAGGCGGCATCCGGATGCGTCTCGGCGATGCGCGCGAGACGCGGCACATCCATCGTGAGCATCAGTCGCACGCGGGCGTCGGCGGCGGCGTGCTGACCCGCGTCGTCGAGCACGGCCAGCCCCGCGGCCATCGCGTCGAGGCAGTCCCGCAGCACCCCGAGCGTGCTCTCGTGCTGGGTGATGGAGGTTCCGTCGGCCCGCTCGCGCCACTCCACGATCACGTCGGGAACCGTGTCGAATGCGCGGGCGAGCGTGTACATGCGCTGCGCGACCTGCTGGTCCTCGTAGAGGCGTCCCTCAGGGAAGCGCAGCCCGGTGCGTTGCCAGAAGTCGGCGCGGGACACTTTCGACCAGGCCACGATGTTGCCGGATGCCTCGGGGTGCTCCGCGAGCGTCACGCCGCGGCGGGCGGGCGCGGTCGCGGCGCTCACCCAGGGCTGCACGGGTCCGCTCGCATACCCGCCGCCGGGTTGCGGGCGCAGGCGCACGTAGGCGCCGATCGCGAGATCGCTGCCGGATTCCTCGAGCGTGCCGAGCATCGTCTCGAGGGCTGCGGGGGTGTAGCGGTCGTCGGAGTCGAGGAAGGCGACGTACGGCGTCGTGACGGCGTCGAGACCGGTGTTGCGCGCGGCGGCGAGGCCGCGCTGACGGTGGTGCGTGATCACCTCGAAGCGATGGTCGGATGCCGCGGCCGCCGCGTAGATCGCCCCGGTCGCATCGCTCGAGCCGTCGTCGACGAGCACCGCACGCCAGTCGTCTCGGGTCTGCGCACGCAGCGAGGCCAGCGCCTCATCGGCGTAGGCGGCGACGTCGAAACCGGGAACGATGACGGTCACCGCCGGGGAACTCACCCGGCCGATCCTACGGCGGCCACGGCGGAGGTGAGCGCGTTCGCGAGATATTGGGGGTCGATGTGACCGTGATGGTCGAACGTGAACCGCACGGAGGTCTGCGCGACGACCGGGTCGACCCCGAGGGCGAGCAGCACGTGCGAGGGCTCGTCGCTGCCCGCGGCGCATGCCGAGCCGCTCGAGGTGACGACGCCGCGGCGTTCGAGCTCGAGCAGCACTGCCTCGCCGCTCGTGCCGGCGAAGGTGAAGCTCGCGGTGCCGGGCAGTCGATGCACGGGGTCGCCGGTGAGACGCGCCTGCGGCAGCCGCACGAGGGCGGCGGCGACGAACTTGTCGCGCAGCGCGGCGACGCGCGCGGCAGAGGCCTCGCGCTCGGCCTCGGCGAGCTCGAGGGCGGTTGCGATCGCCACGGCGCCCGCGACGTTCTCGGTGCCGCTGCGCCGCCCGCGCTCCTGCCCGCCGCCGTGCAGCAGCGGCTCGACGGGCACGCGCCCGCGGATCGCCGCCACCCCGGTTCCCTTCGGCGCACCGAGCTTGTGCCCGGCGATGACGAGCGCGTCGGCGCCCGTGCCCGCGAGAGGCAGCCACCCCGCGGCCTGCACGGCGTCGAGGTGCAGGGGTACGCCCGCCGTGCGGGTCGCTGCGGCGAGGGCCCCGGCATCCTGCACGGTGCCGATTTCGTTGTTCGCGTACCCGATGCTGACGACCGCGGTGTCGTCGCGCAGCAGGGCGGTGAGCTCCGCCGGGTCGACGCGTCCTGTCTCGTCGACCGGCACCAGGTCGACGTCGAACCCGTGCACCCGGCGCAGGTAGCGCGCCGACTCGAGGATCGACTCGTGCTCGATGGGAGTCGTGATCACGTGGCGCGCGCCGCGCGCGGATGCCGCGGCGATCGCGATGCCCTTGAGGGCGAGGTTGTTGCCCTCGGTGCCGCCCGAGGTGAACGTGATGTCGCCCGCGCGCATGCCGAGCACCGCGGCGACCCGGCGCCGCGCGTCGTCGAGCGCGCGCGCCGCGGCATCGCCGAGCTCGTGGTGGCTCGACGGGTTGCCGAACACGCTCGTGAGGAACGGTGCCATGGCCTCGAGCACCTCGCGGCGCACGGGCGTGGTCGCGGCGTTGTCGAGGTAGAGCCCGCTCATCGCCCGAGGTCGATGCGCAGGTCGAGCCCGAGGTCGAGCGCGCGCGCCGAGTGGGTGAGCGCGCCGACCGAGATGACGTCGACACCGGTCTCGGCGATCTGCCGCACGGTGTCGAGGCTCACCCCGCCGGACGCCTCGATCTGCGCCCGTCCGGCGACAGTGGCGACACCCTCGCGCAGCTGGTCGACGGTGAAGTTGTCGAGCATGATCGTGCCGATCCCCGCCGCGACGACGGCCTCGATCTGGTCGACGCGGTCGACCTCGACCTCGACGTGCGCGGTGTGGGGGAGCCTCGCGATCGCCTCGCGGAGCGCGTCGGTGAGATCTGCCCCGGTCGCGGTCAGCACGCCCAGATGGTTGTCCTTGGCCATGACCGCGTCGGACAGCGAGAACCGGTGGTTGTGCCCGCCGCCGGCGGCCACCGCGTGGCGCTCGAACGCACGCAGCAGCGGGGTCGTCTTGCGGGTGTCGACGATGCGCGCACCGGTGCCCGCGATCGCGTCGACGTACCGCGCGGTGAGGGTCGCGATGCCCGACATGCGCTGCGCGAAGTTGAGCCCGATGCGCTCGGCGGTGAGCACGCCCTGCGCCGGCCCGGTCACCGTCGCGAGCCGGCGTCCGGCGATGAACCGGCCGCCGTCGGCGACGTGCAGACCCACCTCGATGGCCGGGTCGGTCAGCCGGAAGGCGGCCGCGAACACCTCGCCTCCGGCGAAGACGCCGTCCTCGCGCGCGACGAGGTCGGCTGTCGCGACCGCGTCGGCGGGGATCAGCGTCTCGCTGGTGAGGTCGCCCCACGGGGCGTCCTCGTCGAGCGCAAGCGTGACGATGCGGTCGATGGTGCGGGCGGTCAGCATGCGACGACCTCGGTGACGGATGCCGCGGCGTCCGCCGCTGCGGCCGGGTCCGCGTCGGCGCGGAAGTGCGCCCCGACCGAGACAGTGCGCGCACGCGCAGCCGCGACGAGCGCGACGGCGACCTGCAGCAGGTTCTCGTCCTCGCATCCGGCGACCGACGATGCGGCGGCGTGCGGCAGCGACCACGCGGCGAGCACGGATGCCGCTCGCGCGAGCCCGCGGTCGTCGCGCACGAGACCGGCGTGCTGCCACAGCAGCTCCTGCAGCGCGGCGCGGGTGAACGGTGGGGCGTCGGCGGCGGGCGCGGCGGTCTCGAGCGGTGCGGGCGCCGCCGGGAGTGCCGGCGCGGGCCACGCGGCATCCGCGTCTGTGGTCAGAGCCGCCGCGGCGCGCGCGCCGAAGACGGCGCCCTCGAGCAGCGAGTTCGAGGCCAGTCGGTTCGCGCCGTGCACCCCGGTGCGGGCGGTCTCGCCGACGGCGTAGAGGCCGGGCAGGGTGGTGCGGCCGTCGAGGTCGGTCACGACGCCGCCCATGAGGTAGTGCGCCGCGGGCGTCACCGGGATGGGTTCCCGCGCCCAGTCGAGGCCGCGCTCGCGCACGGCGGCATCGATCGTGGGGAACCGTCCGGCGAGGAAGGCGGCCGTGCCGGGTGCGTGCAGCCGGGTCGCGTCGAGCGCGACCGGCGCGCCTCCCTGCGCCGCCATGCGGGCGGCGATCGCCCGGGCGACGACGTCGCGCGGGGCCAGCTCGCCGTCGGGGTGCGCATCGAACGTGAAGCGCCGGCCGTCCGGGTCGATGAGGGTCGCGCCCTCGCCGCGCACGGCCTCCGACACGAGGAACGCGTCACCGGTGGCGAGCACGGTCGGGTGGAACTGCACGAACTCGAGATCGGCGACAGCGGCCCCCGCGCGCAGAGCGGCGGCGATGCCGTCGGCCGTGGCGACCACGGGGTTGGTGGTGTGCGCGAAGAGCTGGCCGGCGCCGCCGGTCGCGAGCACCACGGCATCGGCGTGAATCGTGCGGCGGGCATCGCCCTGCTGCAGCTCGACGCCGCTCACCCTCCCGTGCGCGACGACGAGGTCCACGAGGAACGCGTGCTCGACGATCTCCACACCCGACGCCCGCACGGCCGCGACCAGCGCCCGCTCGATCTCGGCACCCGTCGCGTCTCCCCCCGCGTGCAGCACGCGGGGGTAGGAGTGCGCGGCTTCGAGTCCCTTGCGCAGCGACCCGGCGGCATCCCGGTCGAAGGCGACGCCGAGCTCGATCAGCTCGCGGATGCGCGCCGGCCCCTCGGTCGCCAGCACACGCACGGCCGCAGGGTCGCCGAGGCCCGCGCCGGCGGTGAGGGTGTCGGCG
Organism: Microbacterium sp. SCN 71-21; assembly: GCF_001725695.1. NCBI lineage: Bacteria > Bacillati > Actinomycetota > Actinomycetes > Micrococcales > Microbacteriaceae > Microbacterium > Microbacterium sp. SCN 71-21. The sequence goes on along the minus strand of NZ_MEGA01000044.1, from coordinate 11,759 downwards.
ATGTGGTCCTCGACGCTGTCGTCGTCGAACATGACGCCCGCGATGCCGCCCTGGGCGTATCGGGTGTTCGCGTGGGCCAGCTCGTCCTTCGTGACGAGGGTGACCCGCGCCCCCGCGCGGGCGGCGTCGCGCGCGACGGTGAGACCCGCGATGCCGCTGCCGACGACGACGGCGTGGATGCTGCGGCTCACTGCGCGCTCCCCGGCGTCTCGACGCGTCCTGCCGGCGGCTTCGCCGCGAGCATGCGCTCGAGCGCGATGCGGGCGGGGTCGGCGACGTCGCCCGGCACCGTGATGCGGTTGACGACCTCTCCCGCGACCAGGGACTCGAGTGTCCAGGCGAGGTAGCCGGGGTGGATGCGGTACATCGTCGAGCACGGGCACACGACCGGGTCGAGGCAGAAGATCTCGTGCTGCGGGTGCTGGGCGGCGAGGCGCTGCACGAGGTTGACCTCGGTGCCGATCGCGAACGTCGTGGGCTCGGTCGCCGCCTCGATCGCCTTGCGGATGTAGTCGGTCGATCCGGCCTCGTCGGCCGCGTCGACGACGTCCATCGGGCACTCGGGATGCACGATCACGCGCACGCCGGGGTGCTCGGCACGCGCCTTGTCGATCTGGGCGACCGAGAAGCGACGGTGCACCGAGCAGAACCCGTGCCAGAGGATGACGCGGGCATCCGCGAGCTCGTCGGCGTTCGAGCCGCCGAGGGGACGGTTCGGATTCCACATCGGCATCTGCGCGAGGGGCACACCCATGGCCTTGGCCGTGTTGCGGCCGAGGTGCTGGTCGGGGAAGAACAGCACGCGGCGTCCGCGCTCGAACGCCCACTCGAGCACCGTGCGCGCGTTCGACGACGTGCAGACGATGCCGCCGTGGCGGCCGACGAACCCCTTGATCGCGGCGGACGAGTTCATATAGGTGACCGGGATGACCGGCACGAGCCCGTCGGCGTCCGCGGCATCCATGTCGCCGTAGATCTCAGCCAGCTGCTCCCAGCACTCTTCGACCTGATCGATGTCGGCCATGTCGGCCATCGAGCAGCCGGCGGCGAGGTTCGGGAGGATGACGGCCTGGTCCGCTCCGGAGAGGAGGTCGGCGGTCTCGGCCATGAAGTGCACGCCGCAGAACACGATCGCCTCGGCGTCGGGGTGGGCCTTCGCGGCGGTCGCGAGCTGGAACGAGTCGCCGACATAGTCGGCGTGTCGCACAACCTCCTCGCGCTGGTAGAAGTGGCCGAGTACGACGACCCGGTCGCCGAGCATCTGCTTCGCCGCACGGATGCGGTGATCCAGATCGGCCGGGTCGGCGTCGCGGTACTCCTGCGGCAGCGAGCCCTGGCGGGGTGACCCGGTGGGGATGACGTCACCCATCGAGGCACCGGGCCCGTAGCCCTCGCTCACGTCGAACGTCCACGGGCTGGCCGCGAGGTCGGTCGTGCAGGTCGCGTCGGCGGATCCGCCGGAGACGAGCGACTGGATGACGTGGTCGACCGACGGATCGATCTCGTCGCGCGGGCGCAGGGCGATGTTGACGGCGCTCATCGCGCCTCCTTCGGGGTGTGCGGTGTGGCTGACTGTTCGCGAGAAGCGGGCGGGGCGGTGCCGAGCGGCCCGCGATCGGAGAGCTCGACGTCGTGGTTGTACCGGTACAGGCGCGCCGGTCGATGGCTGCCCGTGCGGAAGTCGTCGGTGGGGATGAGGGTTCCGGAGCCCTCCACCTGGCGGCGGAAGTTGGCAGGGTCCAGGCGGCGCTCGAGGATCGCCTCGTACACCTCGCGCAGCTCAGCGAGCGTGAACGATCCGGGCAGGAAGCCGTGGGCGATGCGGCTGTAGCCCACCTTGTTGCGCAGGCGCCACAGGGCGTAGTCGACGATCGCGTTGTGGTCGAAGGCGAGGGTCGGCAGGTGGGCGGCGTCGAACCACTCGACGTTCTCGGGGGCGTCGCCGGCGGCGAGGTGCGCGGCCAGCTGAGCGTCGACGTCGTCGGAGCGCAGCAGCGCCCAGTAGACGATCGAGATGACCCGCGAGGGGGAGCGGTCGATGGCGCCGAAGGCGTAGAGCTGCTCGAGGTAGCTCGCGGCGAGGCCGGTCGTCTCGCCGAGGGTGCGGGATGCCGCATCCTCCAGCTCCTCGTCGGCGTCGAGCCATCCGCCGGGGAGGGCCCAGAAGTCGCCGTACGGGTCACGGGTGCGGCGCACGAGCGGCAGGGAGAGCACGGGCAGGTCGCATCCGTCGGGCCGCCGCAGGGTGAAGATCACGGTCGACACGGCGACGCGCGTCGGGTCCGACGGGGACGGTGCCGACGCGGCGCTCTCGGAACGGATGGTTAGTGTCATGATGACCAGAAGCGATCTTAGAGTCTCGATGACTCGAAGGCAAACCGGGACGATTCCCAGCGGATCCGTCGTACCGTGAGACATCCAGGCGGGGGAGGAGGAGGCATCCATGTCGCTCGTCGTCGATGTGATCGCGGTGCTCCTGCTCATCGGCGCGCTCGCCGGTGGCATCGCCCGGGGTCTTCTCGCGAGCGCCGGTGCACTGCTCGGCGTCGTGGCGGCGGGCGCCGCCGCGTGGTGGCTGCTGCCGCTGCTGTCGGGCGTTGTGCCGTGGTCCCAGTGGCGCGGACTCATCGTGCTCGCGGCGGGCATCGCGCTCCTGTTCGCGGGCGGCACGCTCGGCGGCGCCATCGGCATGCGCCTGCGGCGCGGCGTCGACCGCCTGCGCCTCGGCATCGTCGATCGCGTCCTGGGAGGCGCGCTGAGCGTCGTCGTCGCCGCCCTCGCGATCTCGCTCGTGGGGCAGAGCGTGGTGGTGACGGGCACGCCCGTGCTCGCCCCTGCCGTCGCGTCGTCGACGGTGCTGCGCACGATCGACGATCTCACCCCGAGCCCGCTGTCGCAGGCCCTGGCGCAGCTGCGCCAGGGGGTGCTCAGCGACGGGTTGCCGCAGTTCGGGGCGCTGCTCGACGGAGCCGCCACCGCACCCGCCGCCGCCCCGATCGACCTCGCCGACCCGGCACTCAACGCCGCCGCGCAGTCGGTCGCCCGTATCTCGGGCACGGCCTATGCGTGCAGCGAGACCTCCACGGGATCCGGCTTCGTGATCGCTCCGGACCGTGTCGTCACCAACGCGCATGTCGTCGCCGGAGTCACGAACCCCATCGTGGAGCTCCCGGGTCGCGCCGCCGTCGAGGGTCGCATCGTGTACGACGATCCGCACAACGACATCGCGGTCATCGCGACCGACGGGCTGGATGCCGCAGCCATCCCTCTCGGCGCGACACTCACCGCCGGCGCCGCCGCCGTGGTGCAGGGTTATCCCTATGGCGGCCCGTTCACGTCGGGGAACGCCTCGGTCACGAGCGTGGGAGAGGCGCGGGTGCCCGACATCTACGGGAGCGGATCGGACGTGCGCGACATCTACGCCCTGGACGCCGTGGTGCGGCCCGGCAACTCCGGCGGGCCGCTCCTCGACGCGTCGGGACGGGCTGTGGGCATCGTCTTCGCCCGCAGCGACAGCGACCCCAACGTCGGCTACGCGATGACCACCGCCGAGCTGACCTCGGTGGTCGCCCAGGCGGAGAGCATGCAGCAGACCGTGTCGTCGGGCGCCTGCATCCGCTGAGCGCACCGGTGCCGCTAAGCTGGCCGCACAAGTCAACAAGGCCCCGTGACCGTAGCGGGAGAGCTCCGTCGCAGCCGGCGACGGGCACCGAAGGAGCAAGCCTCCCCGCCAATCTCTCAGGTAGCCGTACCGCCCCGGTCGGGCCGCTCTGGAAAGCGACGCATACGCGTCCGCCGACGGTGAAAGCCGCCGCATCCGACGCTGTGACGGATGCCGCGAGCAAGCTCTCAGGCCGATGACAGAGGGGGAGTTCGAGACCGTCGATTGACGGTCGCCCGCCCCTGCACGGGAGAACTCATGACCGACCCCACCTCCACATCCCGCACGACGGCGCTGCACGCCCGTCACGACGCCCTCGGTGCCTCGTTCACCGACTTCGGCGGCTGGCTCATGCCGGTGCGCTACTCGTCCGATCTCGCCGAGCACCGCGCGGTGCGCGAGGCGGCGGGCCTGTTCGACATCTCGCACATGGCCGAGTTCGACGTCGTCGGCGCGGATGCCGGCGCCTACCTCGACGCCGCGCTCGCCGGCCGCCTGTCTGCCCTCGCGATCGGCAAGGCGAAGTACTCGCTGCTGCTCGCCCCGTCGGGCGGCGTCATCGACGACCTGATCGTCTATCGACTCGCCGACGAAAGGTTCCTCGTGATCGCCAACGCGGGCAACCGCGCGCCCGTCGCCGCGGCGCTCGCCGAGCGGGTGGGGGAGTTCGCGGCATCCGTCGCCGACGTCAGTGACGACTATGCCCTGCTGGCGGTGCAGGGCCCGCGCGCCGTCGAGGTGCTCGCCGCCCTCGACGAGTTGACGGATGTCGCGCCCCCGGTCGCCGACCTGAAGTACTACGCGTGGTCGCGGGCGCGCGCCTTCGACGCCGACGTGCTGGTGCTGCGCACCGGGTACACGGGTGAAGACGGCTTCGAGCTCCTCGCCCCCGTCGGCATCGCGGCGCGGCTCTGGGACGCCCTCCTTGTCGCGGGCGAGCCGGTCGGGCTCGTGCCCGCCGGGCTCGCCGCCCGCGACACGCTGCGCCTCGAGGCCGGCATGCCGCTCTACGGCCACGAGCTGACGCTCGACACCCTGCCCGCGCAGGCCGGTCTCGGCCGCGTGCCCGTGCTCGACAAGCCCGACTTCGTCGGAAAGGCCGCGCTCGAGGCCGCCGACCTCACCGATCGCCCGGTGCTCGTCGGGCTGGTCGCCGAGGGCAGGCGCGCCGGCCGCGCCGGCTACGAGGTGCGCACGCCCGACGGCGACGCGGTCGGAGAGATCACCTCCGGCGCGCTCAGCCCCACGCTCGGACACCCGATCGCACTCGCCTACGTCTCGCCCGCGCACGCCGCCCCCGGCACGGCTCTCGCGATCGACGTGCGCGGCACTCTCATCCCCGCCACCGTGACCACCCCGCCCTTCTATCGGAGGAACGCATGACCGACCGCGACGCACTCAAGTACACCGCCGAGCACGAATGGGTGCTCATCGAAGGGGATGTCGCCACCTTCGGCATCACGGACTACGCCGCCGAGAAGCTCGGCGACGTGGTGTTCGTCGAGCTCCCCGCCATCGACGGCACGGTGACCGCCGGCCAGGTGTGCGGCGAGATCGAGTCGACGAAGTCGGTCGGCGAGCTCTACGCGCCCGTGTCCGGCCGCGTCATCGAGGTGAACGGCGACGTCGACAGCGACCCGGCGCTCGTGAACGCCGACGCCTTCGCGGCGTGGCTCGTGCGGGTCGAGCTCGATGGTGAGGCGATCGAGGGGCTCCTCGATCGCGCCGCCTACGACCGACGAGCTGACCGGCGGCGCTGCGTGAGCGACGCCTTCCGCTCCCGCCACATCGGCACGGCCGGCGACAGCGCACGCCTCGCGCAGGCGCTCGGCTACGCCGACGCCGATGCCGTCGTGCGAGCCGCGGTGCCCGTCGCCATCCTCACCCCTCGCGAGACGCTGGCGGCCCTGCCGTCCGCGGCGACCGAGCAGGAGACGCTCGCGGAGTTGCGCGGGCTCGCCGCGCGCAATCGGGTGCTGCGACCCATGATCGGGCTCGGCTATTACGACACGAACACGCCGTCGGTCATCGCGCGCAACGTGTTCGAGAACCCGTCCTGGTACACGGCCTACACGCCATACCAGCCCGAGATCTCCCAGGGTCGCCTCGAGGCGCTCATCAACTTCCAGACGATGGTCGCCGACCTCACCGGGCTCGACACGGCCAACGCGTCGATGCTCGACGAGTCCACGGCCGTCGTCGAGGGCATGCTGCTCGCGCGCCGGGCCTCGAAGTCCCGCTCGACGGTGTTCCTCGTCGACGCCGACGCACTGCCGCAGACCAAGTCGCTGCTGGCGCACCGTGCCGCCGCGGTCGGCATCGACCTGCACGAGACGAGCTTCGACCAGTCGCCGCCGCCCGCCGACATCGACGTGTTCGGCGCGTTCATCCAATACCCCGGGGCATCCGGCCGCGTGTGGGACCCCACCGAGGCCATCGCCGCCGTGCAGGCCGCGGGTGGAAAGGTCGTCGTCGCGGCGGACCTCCTCGCCCTCACCCTGCTGCGCTCGCCGGGATCTCTCGGCGCCGACGTCGCCGTCGGCACGACCCAGCGCTTCGGCGTGCCGCTCGGCTTCGGCGGACCCCACGCCGGCTACATGGCGGTGCGGGCGGGTCTCGAGCGCCAGCTTCCGGGTCGCCTGGTGGGTGTGTCGCAGGATGCCGCGGGCCACCCCGCCTACCGGCTGTCGCTGCAGACGCGGGAACAGCACATCCGGCGGGAGAAGGCGACGTCGAACATCTGCACCGCGCAGGTGCTGCTGGCCGTCATGGCCTCGATGTACGCCGTGTATCACGGCCCCGACGGCCTGCGGGAGATCGCCCGGGCGGTCGCCGCCCGCGCCTCCTCACTCGCGGACGCGCTCACGTCGACCGGCGCCGAGCTCGTGCACGACGCGTTCTTCGACACGGTGCGCGTGCGCGTGCCGGGCCGCGCGGCGGCGATCGTGGCGGACGCGCACGGCCGCGGCATCCAGCTGCTTCTCGTCGACGACGACACCGTGGGCGTCTCGGTCGATGAGACCACCACCGCAGCCGACCTCGACGCGGTCGTGCAGGCGTTCGGGGGAGCGGCGGGCGCGGCGCGCGCCGGCGCGCTGGGAGTTTCCGCGCACCTGCCGGCATCGCTGTCGCGCATCGACGAGTTCCTCACGCACGAGGTGTTCCACGCGCACCGTTCCGAGACGCAGATGATGCGGTACCTCAAGAGCCTCGCCGATCGCGACTACGCGCTCGACCGCGGCATGATCCCGCTCGGCTCGTGCACGATGAAGCTCAACGCGGCCACCGAGATGGCGGCGGTCTCGTGGCCCGAGTTCGCGAAGATCCACCCGTTCGCGCCCGCCGAGGACGTCGAGGGCTACCTCGAGCTGGTCACGCAGCTCGAGGGCTGGCTCGCCGAGCTCACCGGCTACGACGCCGTCTCGCTGCAGCCGAACGCCGGCTCGCAGGGCGAGCTCGCCGGACTCCTTGCGATCCGCGGCTACCACCTGTCCCGCGGCGACCTCTCGCGCACCGTGTGTCTCATCCCGTCGTCCGCACACGGCACGAATGCGGCATCCGCGGTGCTCGCCGGCATGAGCGTGGTCGTGGTCGCGTGCGACGACGCGGGCAACGTCGACCTCGACGACCTGCGCGCGAAGATCGCGCTGCACGCCGATGCGCTCTCCGCGCTGATGATCACCTACCCGTCGACCCACGGTGTGTATGAGCACGACGTGCTCGCGATCACCCAGGCGGTTCACGACGCGGGCGGTCAGGTCTACATCGACGGTGCCAACCTCAACGCGCTGCTCGGATTCGCGCGGTTCGGCGACCTCGGCGGCGACGTGTCCCACCTGAACCTGCACAAGACGTTCGCGATCCCGCACGGCGGGGGCGGCCCCGGAGTCGGGCCCGTCGCCGCCAAGGCGCACCTCGCACCGTTCCTGCCGTCGCACGACCAGGCGCAGCGCCACGAGCACGCCGGCGGGTTCAGCTTCGACGGCGGAGCGATCTCCGCGGCGCCCTACGGTTCCGCCTCGATCCTGCCCATCTCGTGGGCATACGTGCGGATGCTGGGGCCCGAAGGGCTGCGCGACGCCACCTCGCACGCCGTGCTCGCCGCCAACTACGTCGCTCAGCGCCTGCGGTCGCACTATCCGGTGCTGTACACGGGCGAGAACGGGCTCGTGGCGCACGAGTGCATCCTCGACCTGCGTCCGTTGCGAGACGAGACCGGCGTGACCGTCGACGACGTCGCGAAGCGGCTGATCGACTACGGCTTCCACGCGCCGACCATGTCGTTCCCCGTCGCGGGCACGCTCATGGTCGAGCCGACCGAGTCGGAGGATGTCGCCGAGCTCGACCGCTTCATCGAGGCGATGATCTCCATCAAGGCGGAGGCGATCGCCGTAGGCGCGGGCGAATGGCCCGCCGACGACAATCCGCTCGTGAACGCGCCCCATACGGCGCAGTCGGTCATCGCGGGGGAGTGGGAGCATCCCTACCCGCGGGAGTTGGCGGTCTACCCCGTGGCATCCCTCGTGCGCGGCAAGTACTGGCCGCCGGTGCGCCGCATCGACAACGCCTTCGGCGACCGCAACCTGGTGTGCGCCTGCCCGCCCGTGGAGGCGTTCGCCTGACCGCTGCGTCGGTGCGGCCGCGGCTGCGTGGCCGTCGCCCGTCTGCTGCCGCCGCCGCCCTGGCCGCAGCGCCCGCCGCTCTGCCGCAACCCATCCGCGCGAGAAGCCACGATGCGCAACGCGCTGCCCCGCGCCCTCCGCGCAACGTGCCGTGTCGACGCCGTGAGGGCGGCCGGGCGCCCACGCCGCCCCGGTGGGCGCCCGGTCCGCGCGGGGGCTCTAGGTCGAGCGCGGGTTGCGGCCCACGTCGGCGAGCAGCGACGGGCGTCGACGATCGGTGCGTGGCACACCGGCCTGCGCGAGGAGCCGCTCGAGACGGTGCGGATGGAGCGCATCCCGCCACTCCCATCGCACGACGGCGCGAAGCTGGCGTCGCAGGCGGTCCTCGCGTCGTTTCTCCGCGATGAATGCGGCCCGTGCGGCTCGCGGATCGTGGGTCGGGTACTTGTCCCACCCATCGAACTCCCCGGCGACCGACGCCCGTCGCCACAAGAAGTCCGTTCGATCGCGAGCACCCTCGCTCCGGAAGACGCACTGCAGCTCGGGTGCCTCCAACCCGAGCCAGGAGATCACGGCTCGACTGACCGACTCCCCGACGGACTCGCTGTTCGCGACCGCGAACCCCAACGCCCATTCCGCGCGGCGCCTCCCGTGGGCCGGTACGCGCGTCTCGAGGCGGTGCTGCAGTTCGTCACGCATCGTCGATGCTGCCGGGTGCGCGGCGATCGCGGCATCCATCACGGCGAGGCCGAACGCCGGGGGCAGCACGTGCGCGAGGTCGATGGATGTGTCGGCCGCGTCGACGACGGCGATCGTACCGCCCGCGTCGACGCGCCGGGCAGTCGCGCTGGTGTGCACGGTGACATCGCCGAACGAGGTGGATCGACGCAGCCCGGGAGCGAAGGCATGGATGCGGCGCGGCTCGCCGAACAACGGGAGTCCGAGGAGTGCCGCCGCGGACTCCATGCAGAACACGGTGTTCGGGCGTATCGCCGCCAGGGCGTGCACGCGCGTGAGGTAGCGCTCACGCGCTGCCAGGCGGTCCCACTCATGTTGAGGGGCGTAGACGCCGCGTCGGACGCGGTGATACCCGGGGCGGTCGCGCGGACGCCCGACCGGAGCATCGTCGTCGGCGATCTCGGGGGGGACCGGTGAGGGGACGAGGAACGCAGTGACGCTCATCGCGCCAGCCTGCCCGCCGCACCGCCGGATCGACCGTGCATCCCCTCACACCGGTGCACAGCGATCGCATTCGCCGCGCGGTGGAGGGAACGTCACGACGTGCCCGCTCCCGCAGCCGTGGGACGGAGCGTTCCGCGACGCACGGTCGGCCGTAGGTCGCGCGTCGTGCCTTCCAGCGCACTTGTGCACCGGAAGGCACGACGCAACGGTGCACCGCGGCGGCTCAGCCGAAGACGCCCGGCCAGAGCGAGACGGCGAGCGGATATCCGATGAACGCGACGACGTCGATGAGGGTGTGGGCGATCACCAACGGCATCACCCGGCCCCAGCGGCGATAGCACCAGCCGAAGACGACCCCCATCACCGCGTTGCCGATGATCGCGGGAACTCCCTGATACGCGTGGTACAGCCCTCGCAGACCCGCTGCGGTGAGGATGATCGCCCACCACGACCAGCCGAGCCGCCGTAGCCTGTCGAAGAGGTAGCCGTTGAACACGACCTCCTCGAGCACGCCGGCGCGCAGCGCCGCGAGCAGGAGGAGCGGGACGGTGTACCACGCGGCATCCAGGGGCGACGCCTGCACCTGAAGGGTCAGCCCGAGCAGTCGACCGACCACGTAGAGCCCGAGCCCTGGCACGCCGATGACCGCGGCGAGAAGCGCCGCACGACCCAGGTCGCCGCCGAATCGGCGGAAGTCGAGCCCGATGCGTCGCAGCGCGCTGTCGCCCGCGCTCCACAGCAGGTAGACGACCAGCGCGATCAGCACGAAGCTGAAGAACACATCGAGGAACTGGTAGAGGATGTCCCAGAACGCCGCGGCGTCCTGCGTAGGGTTCAGCTGCGTCTGCGCGTCGCCGACCGTCTGGCCGCGAGACATCGTCTCGATCGTCGTGCGCACGATCGACAGCACCGAGTACAGGGCCGACTGGCCGACGCTGACGCCGAGGACGAGCCAGACCTCCCAGCGCAGCCGGGTGCGGTCGAAGCCCTCGGCCCGCGGGCGCTCGGCGGGAAAGGGACGCGTCGTCTCGGTCACCCCGGCATCGTTTCACGGGATGCCGCTTCCGCCGTGATGCGCAGGTAAAAGGCGCATCGGCCCGCTCTGCACCCCGACTGTGCAGATTGCGCATCGCACCGTCATTCGCGTTAAGGGTATGTAACGGTTTCCGGTCCGGCTTTGAACAGGCGGATGGCCGTGCTTAGGGTTTCCGTATCTGCGCCATGCGAAGTTTTCGGACTTCGTGTGGGGCCACATCCCTTCTCATAAGGAGTCACCAAGTTGAAGAAGTCACGTCTCGGAGTGGTGATCGCGGCAGCTGCCGCGGGTGCCCTCCTGCTGGCGGGCTGCACCACGAGCGGCACCACCACCAAGCCCCGCTCGGGCGGCACCGTCACTGAGGCCATCGTCAACGACCTCACCTCGCTCAACAGCAACACGCCGCAGGGCAACCTGGACACGAACGGTCAGTACGCATACCTGACCAACGCGACGTTCCAGTACCCCGACAACAACTTCAACGTCGTGGCGAACACCGACATCGGCACGTACGAGAAGACCTCGGACAGCCCGCTGACGGTCAAGTACACCCTCAAGTCGGGTGCGAAGTGGTCGGATGGCCAGCCCATCACCGCAGATGACATGGTCCTCGCCTGGGCGATCGCCTCGGGTCACTACGACGACGCCACGTTCGACGCCGACGGCAACGTCACCAAGGGCACGCAGTACTTCGCCATCGCCGGTTCGACCGCGGGAATCAACAGCACCGCGTTCCCGACCGTGGGCGACAACAACACCTCGATCACGCTCGTCTACAGCCAGCCCTACGTCGACTGGAACCTCTTCTCGCCGATCGCGCAGCCCGCGCACATCGTCGCGAAGAAGGCCGGTCTCTCGTCGGCTGCCGACCTGACGAAGCTCCTCCAGGGCCTGCCCGCAGGTAACCCGTCGAGCCCGGTCGCCCCGAATGCGACCCTCGAGGCCGCGGCGAAGTTCATCAACACCGGCTACGACATCACGTCGTTCCCGACCGACTCCGACCTCCTCGTGTCGAGCGGCCCCTGGGTGCTCTCCGCGTGGACTCCGGGACAGTCGCTCGAGTTCTCGCTGAACCCGTACTACGACGGCAACCTGAAGCCGCAGATCGACAAGCTCGTGATGCGCGTCATCCCCGACGCCGCCGCACAGGTGACCGCCCTCCAGAACGGCGAGGTCGACATCGTCTACCCGCAGGCATCGGCCGACACGAAGAAGTCGCTCGAGGCCGTCACCGGCGCCACCGTGCTCACGGGTGACC